>NZ_JBEOPI010000015.1:0-105736 GCF_040309905.1 Shewanella sp. CAL98-MNA-CIBAN-0140 | reverse complement strand
TAAGTGATTTATTACCTTGGCATGCCGATCTAAAAGCTTGATGATATCGGGCTCCACCGCTTAATTGACCGCTTACCTCTATACTAAAGCGAGTTTAGTGGATGGTAGCATTATCGTTAAAAAGCAGCGTGATCTAACATTTCTTATCTATTAAACCTTTATGTATCAGGTTAAATACAAGAAAGAAGCGGTTATGACAGTTAGTTCGCAGAGGAAACCCTGTTCTGGTTATGGAATACAAGAGGACCAATGTAAAAATACCAGAATTGCCTATTGTGCTGGCTAATGATGAGCTAAAAAGGGCGTTCGAAAAGTATATTAAATGGCTGGTTGAATTGGGGAACAATACGATACCTCACAAGCATTACCTGAGCCTAAACCCAAACGCCCCGTTATTTGTCGATGACAATCTCAAGCCGTTCACTGTGCAACATAGAGGGGAAAGCATCAGCCCACACGCAATGAACAGGCTGTTAGATCAGTTAATTAAAAATGCAGGGCTCTGGGATGCAGGTGTAAGGCGTCTATCACTTGTTAGAACGTGCGTTATTGAGTCATATAAAGCAGGAATGAGCACAAATGATATCATGATCACAACAGGCTTTAGTGATAATTCTATTAGCAAGATCCTCGCAATGGATTATACGGCTTTTAGTCCGATTGCAGAGTGGTTTATCAAAAGAAAAGCAACAAAACAAAAAAGGTTAGAATCCTTCAAGTTGAGAAGAAAGTGGATGATATGACAAATAAAGAACAAGGCGAATTTTCAAAGTATTGCAAAGCTAATTGTGGCCTAGATGCAACAGAAGTCGCAGATCTCGCCCAGGTTCCACGCCGTACCTTTTATGATTGGTGGAAGACCCGCCGCCGCGCCGTTGAATTGATAGTGTTGGGTTTGAAAATAGAACGTGATAGCAAATAGTGTGCAGTATTCGCTCAAAATAACGTTGCATGTGAGCGGCAATCGCTCATAATAGTTTTAAGTTAATCAGATAAGGCGTACAGATGAGTCCAGCAATTTACCTAGAAAGAGGGTTTAAGTTCTTCTTTTTTTCCAATGAAGAAGCAAGAATGCATGTTCATGTCGTAGGGCATGAAGGCGAGGCAAAGTTCTGGTTAGAACCTGAAATTGGCTTAGCCAGCAGCTACCACCTTTCAGTTAAAGAGCTTTCTAAACTTGAGCGCAGCGTTAAGGATCACGAAGATGAAATCAGAGCAGCTTGGAATAAACACTTTGGCTAAGGTCTTGGGAGTTACTCCCCATGGTCTTTGGCTGTTTGCTAAAGGGGAGGAGCACTTCTTAAGTTTTGAAGCCTTTCCTTGGTTTAAGGATGCGGCTGTAAGCGCCGTCTTTAATGTTGAAGAGCAAGGTCGAGATGGTTTTTGTTGGCCAGATCTTGATGTGGACTTATCTATGGACGGTATTAAACACCCTGATAAGTACCCATTGAAAGCCAAGCACTGACAAAGGAAACAGGCACATGGAAATTGAGGGGGTAATTAGCTCTTTACGCTCGACTGATAGGTATGTTGAAACCATATTTCTTGAAGGTGGGTGTTACCAATTTCACCAGTTTCTGGCCGCTCTGTTTCCTGAAGCCAAAGCCCTGATTAATGTGGGGCGAGATCACGTTGTTACTCTACTAAATGACACTTGCTATGACATTACTGGAAAGGTTGAAAGCGCTGGGTATCATGAGTTGTCGAGAGAGGATTTATCGCTTGTAGAGAGCTGGAGCTTTTCAAGGACAAGACATAGGGGATATTTCCTGAATAAAGTAGGGAGAGCATTGTGCTGCACTGCCTGCATTAGATTACTCAACAGCCTCTTCTACTTTGTAGTTTTCTTTCCAATGCCTCGCGAGAGGCAGCATTAAAATGTGAAGAGCAAGCCACCATAAATACTTCGGAGCAGTTCCCCAATAGTTTGATGCAGGCATATACCCATGAGATAGCTAGTTTCTGAGATCTCCGTACATTTTATCTAACAGGATCACTTGCAGGTTACTTGTAATATCAGAGCCAAGCGTATCTATAATGGCTTGGTGTCCTAGCAATGCTTTTATGCTGCGTAATAACATGAAACCGATCGCTCAATAACATTGAAGACGATCACTTTTTTGTTTTCCAGTAGACCTAGAGTGTGAAAAACTGGGTTCAGCTAAACCAGCCGACTTGGGGGGGAGTCTGTAAGGCTGCCAGAATAAAAGCTATACCGTCACTAATAATGCGTCACTAGCTTATCGAAAAGAAACTGTTCAAAAATGCCTGTTTGCCCACCACTTGCCTATGGCTTTTACTCAATTTTAGTGGAGCTTCTTGGTTATGAGTACGAAAAACAGTGGTGTTTTCACTTTGCTGTTAGAGCTAAAAAATAGCCGTTTTGAAAGGCTTTATCGAGTAAATTTTCAATACCTTTTCTATTAATGGATACAATAGTGGCTATTTTTGCTTCTTTACCGCTACAATGGATATAACTGTATCCACTGAGTCGTTGCGGATGAATTTTACCTTACTTGATGATACCGATGTGAGCCAAGCCTATGCTGCTTATTTGCGTGAGTTACGCCAACGCGCAAAACTATCACGAACGGCATTGGCAGAACGCAGCTGCGTGCCTGCGTCCACCATTAAGAAATTCGAGCTGACAGGGCAAATTTCATTTCGCCAATTGCTGTTGCTTTGGCAGACTCTCGACTCATTGGATAGGCTTTATCAGCTCACGCAACCTAACAAAGAGCGCGTTGCTACCCCCATTAGCATTGATGAGGTCCTAAAAGATGAGTTTTAAACCGATTCAAAAACTCACCGTAACCCGCACGTTAAGCTCAGGTGAGCAGGTATCGGTAGGGGTCTTGGCTCAGAACCGGCAAGGCGTTTTTTTTCAGTATGCAGACAGCTATTTGCAGCAGTTTGGCAATTTATCGCCTTTTACTTTACAAGCTCATACGCAAGTTCAAGCAGCACCTAAACAACCGCATCAAGGTGTGCATGGCGTATTTGGGGATTGTTTGCCCGATGGTTGGGGCATGCTGTTACAAGATCGTA
This sequence comes from Shewanella sp. CAL98-MNA-CIBAN-0140, assembly GCF_040309905.1. Lineage (NCBI taxonomy): Bacteria > Pseudomonadati > Pseudomonadota > Gammaproteobacteria > Alteromonadales > Shewanellaceae > Shewanella > Shewanella sp. CAL98-MNA-CIBAN-0140. Next base: position 102,688 of record NZ_JBEOPI010000015.1, on the reverse strand, counting down.
TTTTTCGGCAAAAAGGGATTCTGCCTAATCAATTAACAGCGATGGACAGGCTGGCCTTTGTTGGTGATAAAGGCATGGGGGCGCTGTCTTTTTCTCCGGAGTCTGAGTTTTCAACCTCGACGCACGCTGATATTGATTTAGCAACCTTGGGCTTAGAAGCACAAACGCTGTTCGATTCTTCAATGTCAGGTTATATGGATGACAACAACGATGATTTAGATGGGCATACTCAACAAGTGTTGGCCGCATTAGTCGCTGGGGGGAGTTCGGGTGGAGCAAGACCAAAGGCGCAGATTTATATGCCTGCCGGGGAAACTCAGCATTGTCGAACCGTAGCCCAATCCGGTGATGAAGCTTGGCTGATTAAGTTTACCTCGAAAAATCTAGCGCTCGGTCATGAAGAAGGCTTGTGTGAGGCGGTCTATTTGCAAATGGCCGAGCAAGCAAAGTGCCAACCGCCAATTTGGCAACTTATTGAAGCACCAAATACAAGCGGTGCGCCTGCTTGGTTGGCGCTCAAGCGTTTTGATTACGTCACTGAACAGACCCATTTAAGCAGCAAGCGCAGTTCAGGCCGCTTGCATATGCACAGCGCCTGCGGGCTGCTGGATACAGACTTTCGAACGCCAAGTTTAGATTACATTGACTTGATCAAAGCCAGCCGTCAGCTGTGTAAATCTCCAGCCGCTGGGCAACTGCAATTTCGCCGCGCCATTTTTAATCTACTGTCGTCTAACCAAGACGACCACAGTAAAAACTGGGCGTTTTTGCAAGCTGATGATGGCCAATGGAATCCTGCACCTTTTTACGATGTTACGTACAGCCCACATCCATTTAACGAACACGCCACTGCATTCGGAGGTTATGGCAAAGCGCCACCGATTAAGGTGATGCAAAAACTTGCGAGCAGTGCAGGCTTTTCGAATTGGAGTGATGCAAGGCAAGTTATTGAAGAAGTTGCTGAAGCACTCAGCAAATTTACTTTTCTTGCACAGCAACAAGGGACCAGTAAAACGACAGTATCTGCGATTGCTAAGACATTGGATCAGCGCAAACAGGAAAACGCAGTGCTTTTTCTACAATAATAAGAAGGGACACAACAATGAAGCTTGGTCGTAACGATCTTTGCCATTGTGGCAGCGGTAAAAAATTTAAACGTTGTTGTATGAGCAGCCTCTCCAAACAACATGCCCAAGTATTTGGTGATGTCGACGCCATGCTGGCAATGAACCCAAATTTGAGCCTTGATGAACTCAACGCTGCTTTACAGCACAAAGTCCAGGATCGCAATAATCAACCTCATCCCGATTTTTGTGGTGTGACACCAACGCAAATGGCCAATTGGCTTTATGCGCCTTTCGATGAATTACAGTGGGTGACAATCAGCACACCATATGAGCTGTTGGCCAGCCCTGTGATGCGTTATCTAGCTCTCATTCTTGATGAGGCCATGGCGCAAGATGGATCATTCAAAGCCACGAGCAAAGGCAACTTACCGGCTAAATTGGTCAAACAGGCCAGTGAGTTATTGCCTGAGTTTGCCGTTGCTCAATTCGAGCGTCACATTAGTATCAGTGAGTTTGCAGGTAGTAACGAAGATAAGTTTAATGCTTTGCACTACACCAGAGTGCTAGCCGAAATTAGTGGCATTATTTATCGACGCAGCGGCCGCTACCATGTGAAAAAATCAGCGCAAAAACAGTATCAGGCCGAAGGTATACAAGCATTTTTCAAACCTATGTTAGAAGCTGCAATCAGCAAATATAACTGGGAGTATTTGGACGGTTTTGAATACGATATCGACTTGCGACCCTTTTGGTTGTTCATGCTGTGGCGTATTCAAAGCCACAACAGTGTGGATCAGCTGGTTGAAGAGGTTATGACGGCTTTCCCCGATTTACGACAGTCTTTCCCTACGGAAGATGACTTCTCGCCAGAAAGAAGTTTAAGCATACTCATTGAATCACGTTTTATTGAGCGATTTTTACAGTTTTGGGGATTTGTGACCATTGACCCAAGACGTTATTTAAACGCTGAACCCGTCGCCAGAGTGGTTCAGGTACAGCCTTTGTTAAAACACACCTTTCAATTCACCATTAACGCATAGCAAGGTCATCGTGAGCGAATATCAATACTATAAATTCGAGCTATTGGATGGGTACTTGGATGCTAAGGCACGCCAATCACTCAGAACCGTTTCAAGCCGCGCTGAGATCAGCGCGACGTCCTTTCAGGTGTATTAAACCTACAGTGACTTAAAGGCAGAACCCGCTGAGCTGATGTTAACATACTTCGACATTGGTTTTTACTATGCCGATTGGGGCACAATCGATGCTTACATCAAGCTACCAGCGGGAACTCTTCCTGATGCGTTACTTGGTTTTTCACGTGATGGGTTTCATGTACACGAAAGTGAAGAATGGCAATTGCTGATTTTTTCCCTCGAGGAGTATTATGAATATTTTGACGATGAAAATGCTAACGACTTTTTCCAGTATTTAGCTGGTTTACGCAGCGAGTTAATCCAAGGTAATTGGCGCCTTGTGTACTTTATGTGGCTCAAAGCGTTAGATTGTAATGACGAACTTGAGGAAATACCTTTAATTCAATTCGATTTTGAGCATCTTAGTGAGGAATTACAGGCTTTTTCTGCGTTGTATGATATTTCCTTAGCTTGGGTTAAAGCACTTGCGATGGTACTGAACGATCAACCACGTCACCAAGCAAAACAAGCCCAATTTCAGTATGATGTGTGGCTGCATAATCTCACGGAAGCGGAGAAAAACACGCTATTAAGCACGCTTTTTGAACAAGGCCAGCTAACCCGTCATCAAGCCTTAGCGATGACGCGAAAAGAATCTGCCAACAAAGACGAAACCTATCAGTATTGGTTAACCCCCGACGTGATTTCTTCTTACTTTGAACAAGCTCAAAGCCAATTACAGCAGGAGCAAGCCGCAGCGCTCGCAAAAAAAATGGCGATTGAAAAAGCGGAAAAAGAGAAGATGTTGACGGATCTCTACAATCAGCGTGAGCGCTGCTGGCAGCAAGCACAAGAGCAAGCGGATCGAACTTGCGCCAGTGGTTACGATGCGGCATCACGCGATTTGCATCAGCTGAACGAAGCCTATCAGTTCAAAGGGGATCGTCCTGCTTTTGAACAGCGTTTCAAATGCTTCATTGTGGCTAATAGTAGCCGTAAAGCGCTGTTAAACCGGCTCAAAGATCTACTTTAATAGGGCGTCCCGTTTCGCCCCTTTCTGTAGTACAAACATGTGATAGCCAAACTCGCCTAGTTAGCGTCAATCACCCTAAGCAGCAATACACCCACCTCGTCAGCAGCGGGTTTTGCGTTTGCCCGAGGTGAAGGTAAAAACTGGTTTTGGCCGCAGTACCATATTATGCCCCTGTTTATACAAAGAGAGAGGCCAACGGTGAATTTCCTCTTTGCTGAGCATCCTGTCTTTACTAGACTCAACGCCACGGGCATCATCTACTGTAAATGGATTATGCGTTTGCCCCAAGAGGACTTTTGCCAAGCATTAAACATTCCGCTAGCGAGAAAATATGAAAGCCACGGCGGTCCCGATATTGAGCAGATTATGTCATCTTTATTAGGCTCCACCAATTCAGAGCAAGATCGAGTTAACTTCATGAAGTCTCAGGTGCTGTTTTGGCTATTAGCGGCAACCGATGGTCACGCTAAAAATTTCTCACTTTTTATTGAGGCGGCAGGTGGGTATCGACTAACTGTGGTCGAGTAATAAAGTGCCATACCAAGTATTAAAGTATCATACTGGTTGCTCAGCGGTTCATTTCTAACGGATTTCCCCGAAGTTGTTATTTATCTAATATGTCGAGAAAACCCCGTGATCCGAGCGTAGCGAAAGTCGCGGGGATGAATCGATAAACTAACCTTGTTCTTGAATATATTTTCGAATTGTATCTGCGGAGGCATCGCCGACTGAGCAAACAAAATAACCATCAGACCAAAAAGTATTCTCCTGCCAAAATTGCTTTTTAAGATTCGGATATCTAATCCAAATCAATCTGTTGGTTTGCTGCTTAATTCTTCTAACATGCTGTCCAACAGCATATCTTGGCGAAATCCTCAAAAGAATGTGTATGTGATCCCTATCTATTCCTATCTCTTCAACTGAAAAATCAGACTTCTGCGAAATATTTAGAACAGCTTTCTTCATAAACTCACCAACTTCACCATGTAGTAGTTGCTTTCGATATTTAACAACCAGTATTAAGTGCAGCACAATGAGATGCTTACAGTGTTAATTAGTTTAATATTCCACTTGACAACCTTAGTCCATACAGTAGTCTGTACAGTATATGAAAAAAGTGCTCAGATACAATTTTCGGCTCAAACCGACAGCAGAACAAGGAGCCAAACTCATTGAGTTTGGCTCCTATGCTCGTGGGTTGTGGAACTTGTTGCTGTCAGAAAATCTGCGTCGTTATCGATACGACAAAACGTTTTTGTTCTATCCAGAAATGGCAAAATTGATTAAAGAGTTAAAGGTCTACGAAGAGTTCTCTTGGTTAAAATCCTTTGATTCTGCGGCGGCACAGCAAGTGGCAAGGGATCTGGATACTGCTTTGAAAAATTCTTTTTCTAAGAGTCGGTTGCAAAAGTTCCCGACGTTTAAAGTCAGTTTTAAACAGAAAAGACTGCACAATGACAGTTTTAGGTGTGTGAATAACTCGAACTGCATTCGCATCGAAAATGGGGCTGTCAGCATTCCGAAAGTGGGCAAAGTGCCGATTGTTTTACACCGTAAATTAGTCAGTGAAATCAAGACGGTTACTGTCCAACTATCACATGGTAAATGGAGTGTATCGTTCACTCAAGAGGTTGAATGCAAGACAGCTAAGCGGGTCTTGTCATCAATTGTAGGCTACGATATTAACAGTCGGCATACGGTTGTAGGTTCGAACGGTTGGTACGTTAAAAACCCAAAAGCTCTTAAACGTTCATCAACAAAGCTAAAGCAAATTCAAGTCCAGTTGAGCCGAAGGGAAAAGGGCTCTCGTCGCTGGCATAAAACCAAATCACGCTTAAATACACTTCACGGAAAAATCTCACGCCAACGCCTAGCGTTCGCTCACGAAGTATCATGTTCGATAGCCAAGACCAGTGATATCATAGTGTTTGAGAATTTAAACGTGAAAGGTATGCAGCAATTTAACGGACATATGGTGAACGATAATGTGATGGGTATGATCACTTCGCTGACTCAATACAAAGTTGAATTGAATAGCGGTATTTACCATGAAATAGGTCGTTATGTGAAATCATCAGGCATTTGTTATGAATGCAAACACACGCACAAGTTTGGCCTTAACGTGCGAGAATTTGCCTGCGAAAACTGCGACTTAGTCCAGTGTAGAGATTTAGCAGCAGCTAAATCTATCGAAAGCACAGGCGAAAATGATTTAATGGCGGCTGGGATAGTCGCCAGGGTAACCCCCAAATCTCAGAAGAAATCATCTACTAAAACGAAAGTCTTTGAGTCGTCAAAGTTTGGTGTGGGAACTGAGAAAAAAGAAGCAGCTTAGCCGTTAAAAGCTAGATTGCAGAAGCCCCGTGATCAGAGCGAAGCGAAGTCGCGGGGTAATTCACTGCACTCTGTAAGCTTTCTACTGTGTTTTAGTTAAACATCAGGGAAAAAGTTACCTAATGACTATAAAAAATCACAAATACGCAAGCGAGTAATTGGTAATTCAGGCTCTCGGGCACCAACGGACAAAGAACTTAAACGCATTATTTATTGGGCTAAAGAGGGCCGAAATCCTGAACGTAATGAGTTAATTGTTTTCATGCAGCTAAATGGATTCAGGATAACTGAAACGGCTACGATTCCCGTTAAATGCTTTATGTGGCCTAGTGGCGTTTGGCGTGATGAAATAATAATTCCTGCAAAACTCTGTAAAAACAATAAGGCTAATCATGCTTGATTCGTTAATAAGCGATTGAAGAAAGCTGCTGATCAATATATTGAAATAAGATTAAAACGAAAACACATGATCACAAGTGATAAAACTAGTTACCGTGGTTTAAATCCTGACTCGCCTTTAGTTCTTGCGGAAGGTGGTAAACGGTACAGTCTAAAGGTAAAACGAAGAATTATCGTAGATGGTGTGACAGTGGATTATTGGGCTGCTGATACACTTCAAGAGGCTTTTACAATATGGTGTAAAAATGCGGGTTTAGGTGGGGTACTTTCGAGCCATTGCGGAAGAAAAGCGCTATGCAGTAGATTAGCTAAGAACAAGCATACAAGCCAAGAAGATATAATTGCAACGTTACTTAGGCATAACGATAACGAAACTATTTATCATTATGTGGAAGAATCTACAGGCGTTACTAGAACTTTAATGAGTCTCTACGAAAACTTATAAAACATATAGTTTACACATTGCAAACTATAGCAAGGTGCGTTATGGTTTACATATTGTAAACTTAATAAGAAATTTAATGCACGTTATTTCAAAAAAACCGTTTGAAGATGCCGCGAATAAATACCCAAAATATGCAAAAGCAATCATGCAAGCTTATGACCTATTAAGAAAGGTTGAATGCAAAACACCAGAAGAATTAAAAGCGTATTTTAGTAGCTTAGATAATTTCAAATATAAAGATAAATGGTACGTGATCGATATTTCAGGCAATAACATTCGATTGATGGCATTCATTGAGTTCAGGGCTGGAAAGATGTTTGTTAAGCATGTTGTTAACCACCCTGATTACGATAAATTATGTGAACGATATGCAAAAGGTGAAATATGAATTTACAACGAATTGAACAAGGGTTAAGTCACATTGCAGCGGAAGCGAGTTTCATTTTAAGGATTAACAACGAAGCCGAACATACTCAAGCATTAGCGCTTATGGAGCAGCTTATTGAAGATTATGATCAACATGAGCTGTTGATTGATATGTTATGTATTAGTATTGAAAAATATGAAGATACAGCCAAAGAATTTAAAGGATTTAACGATAGATTAAAACAATTGAACTCAGGCGTTGCTGCCTTATCTGTATTAATGGATCAGCACAAACTTAATACGACTGATTTTGAAAATGAAATTGGTAAGAAAAGTCTTGTTTCTCTGATACTAAATGAGAAACGCCCGTTGAATCTTAATCATATTCGTAAGTTATCAAAACGCTTTAACGTTCCACCACAAACTTTTATCTAAGGGAAAATTGTAATGTCACTGGTGTGGATACCCGTTTTCGAACATCAAGCCGTTAAGGGCGATGTGATAATGAACTATCGAATTATTGCTGTTGTAAAGAATAACCACTTCCGCCACTTTGACGGCCAATGCAAAGCATTCCCTTATAGACGACTGCCTGTTGGTACATATAAATCAGTTCTTATTGATACCAGTAAACCTATCAACTAAATCAGTAATAAATTATCATGCCTATGCAGTTGGCTCAGTAAGAATGTATTGGCGTGTGAATTATTGCCAAATTTAACAATCTGTTAGGTATTTCTCTTTCCATTTGTCTACGATTGAACCGATAACAGAACTCGCTCAGGTATTCTTGTAGGTACTTTCCTGAAACACCATGAAATGTCCCAAGTAAAAATGCCTTTAAGTTACCAATGGCAATATGAACCCAAGGCATACAGCACAAGCTTGTTGAGATTCACCCTTTCCCAAATGGTAACGGCAGGCACTCGCGTATATTTACCGATGTTGTTCGCATGGTTTTACTAGAAGAGCCACCGCTTAACTGGGCAGAGGGCAACCTAGAGAAAGTGAGCGAAGAGCACAAAGCTTATATCTCTTGCCTTAAGGAAGCTGACAAAGGTGATTTTGCTCCGTTCGTTAAATACCTAGAGAACCTTGGCAATTAACTTAAACAACAGACACAAAAATGTATGGTCCGCCTCGTTATTGCAAATGATATTGTCGATAACGAGGTTGGTTTGCGCTAATGTATTCGGAGTCTTCATTAGGTGCTTCACCACCCGCTCCACGATGAGTTCCGCGCTAGATTGTCCTCAAAAAGCCCAAAGCAGAAAATCGAAAATCGTTATCTCAGCACCTCACTCAGTTAACAAAATAGCGTTTTCCACATAGTGGAAAATCGAAATTCGTTATCCCACGACACCCTCTCAGTTAACAAAATAGCCTTTTCCACATAGTGGAAAATCGAAAATCGTTATCTCAGCACCTCACTCAGTTAACAAAATAGCGTTTTCCACATGCTGGAAAATCGAAAATCGTTAGCTCCCGAAAGGCGAACACTCATTGCAAATGTTCACTGGATTACCCCATCGCCTTTGCTAACGGTATCGATAAGGTACTGTTTTAATTCACTTAAACCGATTTCAGCGTTTGTAAAATACTGCAATCTTTGATCTGATGGCTTTTACAGCAGCTCGCGAGTGCCGCTAATGATTGTTCTAGTAATGCCAACTCTCGCTGGGTTTGTTGAATGCGGGCAAGTTGTTCGGCAATGATATTGTCGACTAGTGCGCACGACGATTTTGGGTCTTGTTGTGTATCAACCAAGCGCTTGATGTCATCGAGTCCGATGTTTAATTCTCTGCATCGTCTTATGAACACTAATGTCTCAATGTCTTTTTGTTGGTAATGACGATAGCCATTACTGGTACGGATTGGCGGAGAGAGTAAACCAATTTGCTCATAATATCGGATGGTTTTAACCGATACCTGGGCAATTGATGCCAATTCACTTATTTTCATATTGACCTTCCAGTGGCTGTAACCTTTAAGCTTAAGCATATCATTTTCGGTAATGTGTTGTTAAAAGGAAGTTGTATGTTGAGTTATTCCGCGGCGTCATTAATTTTGTCGCTAGGTGTTATTGGGGTGAGTGAAGCCAGTGTGGTGGATGAGTCGATAAATACGTCTGGACAGAGTGCAAATCACAGTGAGAATGACAGTAAGAGCCACACTGAAAACCATGAACATTCTGAGCATGATGCCCCAAAAGCGGATGTCGATGAACACGAGCCTGAACACGAAGATGAAATGGAAACCATTGTCATACAAGCCACTCGCTCTGGGCGAATTGCCGATGAACAACCTATTCGAGTTGAGGTCATTAACCGCGAAGAGATTGAAGAAAAAGCAGCGATGAGACCGGGTAATATTTCTATGCTGGTGGCAGAAACGGGTGGGGTAAGATTACAAACAACTTCACCTGCGTTAGGCAGTGCTAATATTCGCCTACAAGGCTTGTATGGTCGTTATACCCAATTACTGGCCGATGGTCTACCGCTGTACGGTAATCAAGCAGGATCGATTGGTTTGTTGCAAGTGCCGCCGACTGATTTAAGTCGCGTTGAAATTATTAAAGGCTCGGCGTCATCACTTTATGGTGGTTCAGCACTCGGCGGGGTAATTAACCTTGTGTCTCGAACGCCTAGTGATGAATTAAGCGGTGAAGTGTTGGTCAATGCAACCACGCGCGATGGTCAGGATGTGACCACCTATTTTGAGTCACCATTGAGCGAGAATGTAAAAGGGTCGGTGACGGCAGGTGCTCATTATCAAGACAAGCAAGATATAGATAATGACGGCTGGATCGATCTGGCAGGTTATGAGCGATACACTGTACGTCCTCGATTATTTTGGGAAGGACAAGAAGGACAAACACTGTATGTGACTAGCGGGTTTATGACCGAGCAGCGTACTGGCGGTACTTTAGGTGATAATACGGTCGCTGATGGAACTTCGTTTGAGCAATCGCAAGATTCAGACAGGCTTGATGGCGGCCTTGTGTTTAGTATGCCGTTATTAGAGTCATTGACGTTTAATACTCGCGCATCGGCGATGGTACAAGATCATGTGCATGTTTATGGTGCCGATATAGAAGAAGATCAACACGAGAGTTATTTGCTTGAAAATAGCATCGCAGGTTATACCGATAACAGTGATTGGGTTGTTGGTTTAGCCTATCAGTCTGAAATCTTTGCCTCTGAGACTTTTCCTGAGTTTGATTATTCTTATAAAGTGCCGGGTGCATTTGCTCAACTTGATTATGAGCTGACAGACCAAATCACCACTTCTTACAGTGCGCGTATTGATGATCACAGTGAATATGGTACTCAATTTAGCCCAAGAGTGTCGGTGCTTTATCGCCCAAGTGACTTAACCATAAGAGGCTCTTATGGGGAAGGGTACTTTGCTCCTACACCGTTTGTTGAAGAGATTGAGGCTGCAGGATTATCAAGGTTAGCACCAATTGACAACTTACAAGAAGAGCGCGCTAAAACGGCATCGCTTGATGTTAGTTATACCTTTGATGATGTGGAAACTAGTTTGACCTTGTTTGGCTCGAATGTAGATAACGTCACGGGTTTACAGGCTTTCTCTGTCAATAACGATGGTTCCTTAGACGCTGTTAGGTTGGTTAATGCACCCGGCGAAAGTCAGATCCGTGGTTCTGAAGTGTTGCTGCGTTACTATTTAGGCGATGTTAAGTTGACCGCAAGTTACTTGTATCTAGATGCAACTGAAGTGTCACCCGACGGGGACGGCAGAAGAGCCATTGCCTTAACACCACGTCATTCTGGTGGTTTTGTCGCTATGTGGGAGCAACATGGCAATTTTAGAGCGGGCTTTGAAGCTTATTATACCGGCACTCAAAACGTTAACGATAACCCTTATATTGATGAAACCAATCCTTATTGGCATCTTGGTTTAATGGGCGAAATTACTGTTGGCAGAGTCAGTTGGTTTATTAACTTAGAAAACTTACTCGATGTAAAACAAACCGATGAACATCCTATGTTACTGCCTAATAGATCGCCAGGCGGCCAGTGGACTACTGATATCTGGTCTCGTAATGATGGGTTTATTACTAACGCAGGTGTCAGAGTTAAATTTGGTCATTAACTTGTCATCTCACCGGTGAACTGTTTTTGATTGCCGTTTGGTGTTGTTACGCTTTACCGATCTCAATCTCTGCCATGGGTAACAATGCTTGATATGCTGAGGCCAACGCTTGTTTAGCCTCATCATCGCCATGAACAATACGAATATGTTTAGGTTTGTGGTGCATGCGTTTAACAAAATTGATGAGGTTGTGTTGATCGGCGTGGGCGGAGTAGCCGCTGATGGTGTGGATGGAGGCTTTGATGTCTATCTTTATATCGTCAATATAGACGTATCCGCCTTGGGGGCCGTAGGTTTGAATGTCTCGGCCGGTAGTGCCTCTGGCTTGGTAACCGACAAAAAGGATGTCGGTGGTAGGCTTGGATAAAAAGCGGGCGAGGTAGTTGCTGATCCGCCCGCCAGTGCACATGCCTGATGCGGCAATGATGATGGCGGGTTTATTGACTGAGTCTAAATAGTTGATCACGGCGAGATGGTCTTGATGGCTGTCGATGGTGATTAATTGATTAAAGTCGAGCGGATGGCGTCCTTGGGCCAGTTTTCTTTTGGCTTCGTTGTCCCATAATTTTTTGAATTGACTATACTTTTGGGTGAAGTTAGCCGCCATGGGGGAGTCGACGATAATGTCGATGTTTTGCCACATTGGGTTGTGCTTATTACGGTAAATAATCTGTTCAAATTCGTACAGTAGCTCTTGGGTTCTGCCGATGCTAAATGCGGGGATGAGTACCACTCCATTATCTTTTACGGCTTTCTCGATGATGTTTTTGAGCTGTTTGCTGCGATCCTTGCGGCCTTGATGATTTTTATCGCCATAGGTGGATTCAATCACTAAGGTATCGGCTTTGTATGGGCTTTTAGGGCTAGCAAGTAACGGCGCGTAGCTTGCTCCTAAGTCGCCCGAAAATACCACTCGGTGGCTGCTTTTAGGGCCGGTTAAGTCTATTTCAACATACGCCGAGCCGAGTATATGTCCGGCAGGCTTAAACTTGAGTTTGGCTTTGGTATACGTTAGTGGCTTTGTTTCAGTTTCGCTTGCTGTTTTTGTTGCTGTGGGGAGGTTGATTGGCAGTGTTATCCACTGGCCGTAATCGACCGCAACAAGCAGTTTGTTGAGTCGATTGATGCAGGCTTGAATGAGTTTTTTATCGCGGGTGACGCCGACTTTTAAGGCGTCTTCTATGACCAGAGGTAATAGCGCTGCTGTGGCGGTGGTGGCATAGATAGGTTGGTCAAATCCTGCTGCCAGCAAGTAGGGAATACGCCCGACGTGGTCGATGTGGCAATGAGTCACAATGAGGGCTTTGATATTGTTGATATCAAAGCTTATTTGCAGCTGTTCAGCTGAACTTTGTCCGGCGGTTTCAGCGCCTTGAAACAGGCCGCAATCGATAAGATAACTGCTGATATTATTGTTGTGGTTATGACTGTAATTGTTCACCTCCAGTTGATGGCATGACCCTGTGACTCCGTTTACCGCTCCATGGTGAATGATCTGCATGTTAGTCCTTTAATTGTATGTAATACGGTTAGTTAACTTAGCAGTGGATTTGATGTTTGGCCAATAAAAGCTAAAGCAAGTGCCTAGAGCGCTGCGCTGCTAGGACGCTTCGCGGCTAGAGGCTATAAAATCAATAGCGACAGCCTAGAACGCTGCGCTGCTAGGACGCTACGCGGCTAGAGGCTATACAATCAATAGCAACAGCCTAGAACGCTACGCTGCTAGGACGCTACGCGGCTAGAGGCTATAAAATCTTAGCAGCGAAGCTGTCCCTAGCAGGACGCAGTCCGCTCTAGCAGCGTAGCGATCCTAGCAGTGACGGAGTCACGCCCTAGATCCTAGCAGGACGAAGTCCGTTCTAGCAGCGCAGCGACACTAGCAGGACGAAGTCCGCCCTCTGGCGAGCCTGCGAGTTCCTAGATCCTAGCAGGAGATGGAGAGATTACAGTGATTTTAAAATATTTTGTGTTGATGTGCTGTGTGCTGTCAATTGCAGGGTGCAACATTATTGCTCCTGATCTGCAGCGTATTTATCAGAGTTCTGTTAATAGCGATGTGCCGCCGGTAATTTTAATTCATGGTGCTTTTGGTGCTAGGTTGTGCGATGCCTCTGGTACCGAAAAATGGCCGGGGGCAATTAGTACACTGCTGTTTGGCAGTTATGCCGATTTGGCGTTGACAGGTGATGTGCCACTTTATGTTTGTGGTATTACCGATAGGGTTGCTGGATTTGATTATTACGGCACTATCGAAGACACTTTGCTCACCGCTGGTGGTTATCATTTTAGCCAGGTTGGTGATGCGGCGGTTGCCAATAAACGGCACTATTACCGCTTTGAGTACGACTGGCGTGAGGATTTACAGCACACTGCAGCCAAACTGGACCAGTTTGTTGAGCAAATAAGGCTGGACTATGCTAACCCAAAGCTTCGTGTTGATATTGTTGCTCATAGCATGGGCGGGTTAATCACACGTTACTGGCTAAGGTATGGCCAACAAGACGTGCTAAACAGCAATGAATTTGCCATTAATAATAGCGGACTCAACAAAACCCGTAAGGTCATTTTGCTCGGTACGCCCAATTTTGGTTCGGTATCGGCATTGCAGCAATTACTCACCGGTGCCCCTGTCGGTTTTAATCATATCCCCGCCGAAGTATTACAAACTTTCCCCAGTAGCTATCAGTTATTACCCCATCCATTGAGAAATGCTGTTGTTGGCGGTAAAGGTCAGGTTTTGCACCGAGATATCTTTGATATTGATGTTTGGCAAGCGTTGCAATGGGGGCCTTTTAGCCTGGACAAGGAGTCTACTCAGTCAGATAACATTGCGCTTGTGTCAACCGACGACCTGTATAAGCAGCTGGAGAGAGCGCGGCGTTTTGTGTGGTCGTTGAGTGTTAAAAATGACGATCCGGCGGAGCAACTTATTGTGTTCGGCGGTGATTGTCATCAAACACCTGCCCGAATTTTGATTGAAGATATTGATAACGAATCTTTTGTTAGGTTATGGCCAAAAGAAATAAAAGCGCCGCTGAAGAATATTGATTATGAGGCGCTAATGCTGGAACCGGGCGATGGTGCGGTAAGTAAGCAATCATTACTGGCCAAAACCGCGCTGGATCCGCTGCAGCCAAGACACCAATACAGTTACTTCCCGTTGCAATACGCGGTCATGATTTGCGAGCAACATAGCCGGTTGCCGGGCAATATTACTTTTCAGGATAATTTGCTGCATATTTTGCTGACAAAAGACTAGAGAATGATGGCGAGCGGTAACGAGCGGTAACGAGCGATGACAAGCGGTAGCGAACAAAAAAGCCTAGAGCGCTGCGGCTGCTAGGACGACCTTCGGTCTTCGAGGACGCTACGCGGCTAGATGCTATAAAATCAATAGCAACAGCCTAGAGCGCTTCGCTGCTAGGACGCTACGCGGCTAGAGGCTATAAGATCAATAGCCTAGAACGCTGCGCTGCTAGGACGCTTCGCGGCTAGAGGCTATACAATCAACAGCCTAGTCGCGGAGCGACTCAATCTTAGCAGCGAAGCGATCCTAGCAGTGACGAAGTCACGCCCTAGATCCTAGCAGGACGCAGTCCGTCCTATTGCTAAATTTCCAGACGCAAATTTGTGTTTATTTCATTTATGAGTGTTTTTGGAACATCCCACGCTTCGGCAAGATTACGCCAACTTGATACATGCTCGATAGTTTCATCAAGGATGTCGTCAATCTTTCTTTTGCTAAAGAGTGGGCTTAGTTTTTCTAAGCTGTAGAAATCAGAACGACTAAAATTATCTCTTTTCCCATTTAAGCTCATCCAGTGGCTATTGACCCATTTGCTGCCGGGCTTATAGCTGTATGCAAGATCATAAGCTGGAGCAAGTGACCATTTGTCATTTTTTAGAATAAAGGCGACGTTTTTTGAGTGATCGTCATGATTTCGGGCAATTATGTTAAAGGTCATGCGTTTTAGTAGTTGTTCAGCTTCAGGTGCAGAGAGTTTTAACTGTCTGGCTATACCAAATAATTCAGCATAAGAGAATGAGCCAGGCTTTTTATAGTCCACGTGTGCTATGCCATTAAGCGTTTGTACGTGTACCTTTTTATTTTTCATTCGATCAAATCGTTGAGTAATAAAATGTCTTCGATTGCCTTCTTGAAGCAAGCGACATGGCATCATATCGACACCGCACTTTTTAGCCATTAAGTGATAGACAAACTCCATAGCCCCATAGCCAAGAGGGTCGCCAAAGGTTTCTTGGTTTTTATTATGTTCACTTACACCATCAAATTTCATTAGGTAATGAGTAAAACCATCAGGGACGGTGGCCTGGCCAGAACGAACCTGAGTAAAATCCTCATTGAAGGCCAATACCGCTTTGGGTCTGGCTCCTCCTGCGCTCATGCCTACCGAGAGTAAAGACATCATTGCTTCTCGTTCTTCTTGGCCATGTTGTTTTAACTCAACGTCGAAATGGCCACGGGAATCCAAGATTTCTTGTGCGATCGATACTAGCGACTTGATTTCTACTTGCTGCGAAGCATTGAGACTGCGTAATTGTGTTGCTGGCGCATACTCCAATGCTCCCATGCCTCGCTTACCAGTATATTGAAGCCGTTGCAGTGGTGTGATGTCATTGGGTGAACGACCTTGCCCAGCAACCCATGCGTTGAGAACTGCATTACCAAAGTCGTCGGGTAATGAATCTGCAATTAGTCCGGGTAGCCCTTTGAACGTATTGAAATCTAGTTCAGGGAAGCTATAAATGCGCTTGGATAATGGCATTTTGATAGGGGACAGTTCGATTCCTTTTTTCACAAAGCTAGGGTCATATTCAAATGCGCCCATGCCTTTGTCGGTATCAAAACTCACCGCACCAACCTCATGTTCTTGGTATGTGATCTTGATGACTTCCATTACCATTCGGGCGTTTCCTCATCTGTGTCGCGGCGTTGTCCAGATGCTCTTTGCCTTTTCTTTCCTTGTAATTTCGCCAATTGTAACGGGGAAATTTCTTGTTTAGGAAGAAACCGGTCTATCTGATCTGTCAGATCTAGTGCCATCATAATGGCGATCAAAATCTCTAGTTGCACTTTACCTTTTTCAGCATTCAGTACCGTTTTACGTGCTACACCAGCAAGAACGGCAACCTCTGATTGAGTGAGATCTCGATTAAGACGCGCTTGCTTCAAGCGCTCACCGATCTCTTCAGCAAAAGCTGAGGCGGTCATGTTGCTCATTTTTAAAGTCCTTAAATGGTTACCTTAAATGAAATAAATCCACCTAATGTATTTAATTTAGGACTTTAAGCTTACCTTGTCAACGCTACTGTTGATGACTCTTGTTAAAGTGCAAAAATGGTTACATTATATGGTGAATAATAGATTTAAGTAACCAAAACTGGATATTGTGGTAGCGCCTGTAATAGGGGCTGGTGGGAAGGGCAAGAGTATGAAAACTCACCTGCCAAATATAATCGTTTCAAGGTAGTTGGGATTGCGCTTGGCTTTCATTTGTTTTGTTCCATGGCGGACATTCAAAGTTCACTTCTAAGTATTAATAACACGGTACTAAATCGGTCATTTAGTACACCCGATCCGGCTCATAGTGCAGTTGTTAATTGCGCCTTTTTTTGCCACACTTATCTGCACAGAATTCAAGGACGAACGAATGTGCTGCCATTACAACAAAGTGAGAAATATAAGCGCCATCGGCCAGAAACTACCTTGCTTAATCAGTTGGTCGAACGATAATACCCTGACTTTACAGCAAACTTTTCGAGTAAGGAAAAGGATTACCCAAATATGTGGAAGGAGAGTTTGATGAATTCTTGCGCTGCGGTCGGCTTGGAAATGGTTTCTTACGGGGGCTATGTAGTGACGCCACATGTAAAAGTGCGTTATGAATTGAAGACGCCATATCGTGATGGTACAACTCACGTTTTTTTGACCCAATCGACTTCATTGGCAAATTAGCGGCGTTAATTCCGCCTCCTAGACTCAACCTTACGCGTTTTGGATTACTCCCTAGTTCGTGATGTTTGCGCCTAACAGTAACCTTGGAGCACAAGTGACGACATCACAACGTGGAAAAAATAGCCCTGATCCGACTGCCAGCTAGCAACGCCTAAAACAATAACAACGGCACCTGTTGCATAGAAAAATATCATGTTTTGTTTTACTTATACTCTAGCTCTACTGCTCTTCTTCACTTCTTTTTTTATCCTCCTCCTCTTTCTCTTTTTCTTTAGCAACTTCAGCGGCAGTAGCATCAATATATTTTTGCTGGTCGCCATAATAATTGTCAATCGCATGTTCACTAGAAACAGGGCTAAGATAATGTTTGTCGGTAAGACCTTCTTTACGCATAGCAAGGCCGGTTATACAGGCTTTGATAATATGAACGCTATTTTGGGTAGTGCGATAGGTGGGGTCTAATGCAGGATGCAATTCTACAAGATCAAACCCAACCACATTTGATTCTGAACATAATCGTCTTACAATCGAGATGGATTCTCGCATATTCAATCCACCAGGAACAGGTGTTCCCGTCGCGACAGTGAATGCAGGGTCAATCACGTCTATATCAAAGGAGATAAACAGTTTTCGCCCTTCTTCACTTGCCTCAGCTACCACGCGATCAATTACGGCTTCCCAACCACGGCGTTCAATTTCCGCCATAGTGTGATAACGCATTCCTTGTTCGCGCATCCACTTAAAAGCAACCTTATCTGGACCTGATGCCCTTAAGCCCATTTGAATATAATCTGCGGCCCTGACGTGACCTTCAATTAACAGTCGGTATACGGGTAATCCATGGCTAATAAGATGAGCACCGCCCCACCATGCATCATAGTGCGAATCGAAGTGGATAACCGACACTTTCTCTTTACCATACACGTCTGCAATACCGGCTATATTGGGGTATGAAAGTGAATGGTCACCGCCCACAATAATAGGAACAGCGCCGGTCTCGGCTATTTCACGCACTAGTGAGCGAATATGTTCCATAGAGCGCTCGGTACTTAAGTTATCTACCGCTACATCGCCATAGTCTACAATCTTAAGGACCGATGAACCTTTTACTAAAACATACTGATCAAGGCTTCCCATGCCTCGCCCATGAATGCGCAGTTCAGCGGTTGCACGTGGACCAGAGTCTCGCCATCCGCTGCCCATATTCAGTGGCGCGCCAAGAATAGCTACGTCTACTTCACCGGCGATTAAATCTTCTTTAGTTAGTGCTAATGGGAAACCACCAAAAGTTTGTGGGCCGCCAAAACCATTGTAACGACCAAGATTAAGTGGTCCTGCATCGCGCTCTGGATCGAGAGAGCGCGGACGAAGCACACGCCAAGCGTTGAATTCTTCCGATTCTGTATTAAGTGGTATGTTAGGTGAATCTCTTCCTTCTATATATACACTAGCTTCAAGTACTGTTCTTATGGCATCTACCCAAGCTTGCAATTCGTCGGGTGTAAACGCTGAAATGCTCTCTTTAATTCCATCAGCACCGCCTGTGTATTTTTTGGCTCTGCCGCTTTTCAATAACTCTATATCTTCGGGTGAAAGACTTTCTAACATAGGTAACACGTCGTCGGGAAGCTCAATTGGTTCTGGTACTTCTTCACGCGGGTCCACAGTATTATATGGATAAGGATTAGTGCCTGTAACATGCCCGGAGGTGTCCTGTGCAAGCGCAAAAAGAGAGATACTAAATAATCCCGCCAGTGCGAGGACTTTACACATTAGGGCGCTAGTGTTGGATACACGCATAATTACACTTCCTTGTTTATGGGCTTGTGAAAATGATTTACCTGTTGTATTAATTCCCATGGCTAAGCGCCAAAGGATGCACATAATCAGGTTTTAGTCCGGCTTCGCGAACCGCTACCCCCACTAGACAAGCATTTAAAACGGCATTAGCATTTACGGCAGAAAGGCGCGAATAATCTAACATAGGCGACATATCCGTAATTTCAAAACCTACTATATCTTTAGCCGCGCATAAGTACCTTATTGCTTCTGTCACATCTTTCAACGTTAGGCCATTCGAAGCAATACGACCTGCAGATATCATTTGCGTTGGCTCAATAACACTGACATCTATCGATACAAATATTTGATCAGGGCCTCGGGTTATTTCCTTTTTCACTTTTTTAATTACGCTTGATATACCGCGCTTATTTATTTCTGCCATGGTGTGATATTTTACGCCTTGTTCTCGGAGCCATTGCAGCGTATCAATATCGACAGATTGTCCGCGCAAGCCTATTTGAACGACATCATTACCATCAACAATTTTTTCATTAATGAGCCTAAATATAGTTTGGGTATCTGAAATGGTATTCGCTATTTGTCGCTCAGCATCTGGATGCGCGCTAAAATGCACAAGACCAAAGGTCTTTTGCCCCTTATTCAGAGCAATTCCTTTTACCGCAGGGTATAAAATTGAAGTGTCGCCGCCGACCATCATGGGGATAGCATTTGTCGATGAGGTTTCAGCGACCATTTTGATAATATGATCAACTGATCTTTCGCCACTCATATTGTCGACCTGAAAGTCACCGTAGTCGACAATACTTAATACTTCCATTGGGTCTAATAAGGTTTGTATGTCGCGAGTATCTATTGTCTTCATTGCACGCATATATCGGGGGGCATATTCAGCATTACGCCGACCGCTACTCATATCGCTAGGAATACCAATAATGGCTACGTCTACATTTCCTGCTACTAAATCTTCTGGATAAATGGCTACTTTCGCGCCAGCAAATGTTGATATGCCCGATGTTGGAAACATATATCTGCTAACACTAAAGGGACCGTCTTCGCGTTTCATTTTTCTTAGCGGAGCAGGTGTCACAATACTGCGGTAAAAGTCGGTATTTGAAGTATTTAAAGGAATAGCGCCCATATCTTTTGCTGGGTCGTAAGTCATTTGCGCAGCAACTGCCATTATGTCGTTTATAAGCACTTTTAACTTTGGGATATCTCGGCTTCTAATTTCATGCACTAGCTGTCGTTCAGGTAGGAATTTGAGAGCGTCACCACTTGTTATGAAGGTTTGTTGATCCGTTTCTAGTGCAGATACTTTATCCACGAGGGTCTCTGGTACAGACCAATCTTTAGCATTAACTATGCCCATGGGCATCAGTATAAAGATATAACTTATTAGCACCCATAGTTGCTTGCATTGGCCTAAGGTATTCATCTTGGTCTCCCCGTTAAATTGGCCAGTATGGTGCTATTGTTTTTCACATTGTTTTAACGTTAGTCTAAAATTTAGACGAATGCTAGCGAGGAAGATGGTATAAATATTAACGTTTTTTTGCGATAAGCTTACAAGGTAACCATTCAAGGCTATAAAGGTTGAGTTTTGCCTGTCAGTTAATTCTTTAAAAAAAAAGGGTAAAAGACTCACTTGCAATATTTATGCTTATTGTTTTTTTTGTTTTCATCGTTTATGACGTACTTGAATATGATGACTTGGCGATCATAAATTTGTCGAATGATGTCAGGGATCAACGAGTCGCAGAATATGAGGCGATAACAGGTTTACAAGCAAGCGCAGAAATACTTATTAACGTCATTCTTCTTAAGCGTTAAACATGAGCTTGGCGTGTTGACATCATAATACTGTAATGCGCGATGGTGTTTGTTCGGTGTGGTTGCTCAGGAACGCTCAGCCAAACCTGTGTTTGACATCAACTCAACACGGCTAATGATCATCGCAAAAGTGCTATAGCGGTGACTTATCGTGGCATTTTGTGGGTGTGTAAAATGGCTTTTCTATCCTAGATAATGAGCCCATGTGTGCGTTTATATTAAAGTTTGATAATTCTTAATAGTGTTTGATCATTTATAATATAGTTTGATATTTTTTTGTTGAGTACTGGTGATCGTACATTAAATACTGGCAGTTATTCTCAAGTGATAAAAAAGTTGATGATTTTGCAGTAAGGTATTGAAACAAATCTACAAAAAAGATTAATATATAACTCTCAAGTACAGAGTTGGGTAACCACGAACACAATCATCGAGCACGCCATTTAAACATGCTCCTATCAACGCCCCTATAAAGTTTACTCTGACCCCAATGACCCCTAGTTTAAGCGTCACCACCCAACTGAGTTGATTTGATGTAATCGATGAACTGTTTACCATCACCACTAGCACAAACCGATAAGGCAGTGATGTTACCGAATGCGGGTATTGGTTCGTTATTAAACCAAAATATTGCCTTTCTAGAATCACCAGCCCTGCTAAGCAATATAGGGAATAGATACTCTTGTTCATCAACAGTAAAATAACATTCTAGAGATTTTTGTAGTTCTTGATATGAAGCTTGTTGCATGGTGCTCATAGTGTTCCTTAAAATTCTATTGTTTTTTACTAGGTTCTACTCTAATCGATTTAGCTTGAAAAATATAATTTTTTATTAATCGGTGTGTTAGTGGTGAGGCGTGAAAATAGGTAAAATAGCCCAGAACTATTTAGCGATTAAGTCATTGATTTCAAGTTGTTAAGTGTGGAGCGCTGTTTTTGGTTAGTGATTTTTACTTTTTGTTATTCTTGACGCTCTGGATTATGGCGTTATTGGCACAGTCATACCATGTCAATCTGTTCAATCGTTCTAAAATTCCCCTCCCAAAGCGGCGACAGTGTTCTTGTCTGTTCACGTCATGGGGGCTACTTTAATTCTGTTTTTACCGCATGTTTTGGGAACGTACATCGCGGCATCTGCGCTGGCAATGGTGTTCTCGTGATGTCTGGCATTCGCTAAACTTGAGTGGGATCAATGCTAAAACGCAAATGCAGCCCTATCAGTATTTTTAATTGACACCAATATAGGTCAATCTGGGCAAGACCGACAACGTTTTTAGTCCGTTTAAAATAAGATAATTGACCTGCAGATCTGTCTATGATTTTATGCTCTTTTTTGAGGGCATACATATCAATATCGACAGGATCCAACACCACTTCAGCATCATTACCAGCCAGACTTTAAGCATACCGTCAATGCCAGTCAAGGTTGACTGAACATTGCCGTTGTAGCTATCGTTTCTGAGTGTTGCTGTCTTTTGAAGGATTGCATCTGAGTATATTGAGCGAGTGTTGCGATAACATTTTCCACTTCACTTCACGGGACGGTTTGGGTGATGAAATGGGCATTGATCTTCTCCCGGCTGACATCCAATATCCAGTGCCGATACTGTTTGATGAGTGAACCTATTTCTTTACGGGAATATCATTAAGCAGCTTTATGATAGTGCGGTTGTTGGTGACTTCGGCTAAGTCAATGAGATAGCTTTTTTCAAGATCTTGCATCGGTTGGTCTGCCAACAATTCTTTTACTAACTGCTCTTCACCATTCGCTATGGCGGTTTTTAAGGCCGCAAAAGTGGCGATACTGTGTTTATGCTGATCAGTATTGTTAGATCCCATGAGTGGCGCTCCATCAATTGTTGGTTATTAAAGTCATCGCTTGCTGTTAACACTAACAATATGACCGTGTATGTTGCAATATATACATGCCAAAAGCGAAAGACTAGAGCTAGGTGACGAGCGACAGCGAGCAAAAAAGCCTAGAGCGCTGCGCTGCTAGGAAGCTACGCGGCTAGATGCTATAAAATCAATAGCAACAGCAACAGCCTAGTCGCGCAGCGACTCAATCTTAGCAGCGAAGCTGTCCCTAGCAGGACGAAGTCCGCTCTAGCAGCGCAGCGATCCTAGCAGTGACGAAGTCACGCCCTAGATTCTAGCAGGACGAAGTCCGTCCTAGAAGAACCTAGAACCCGATAACAAATAAGTCCATAAAGCGGTTTACTGGCGTGGCCTCAAGCGTAGCTTGATCTTTACATACAGTGACGATCGTTTGGCACTGCTGGTTTGGGAAACGTGATGCTAAGTTCGCTTTGAATTTCAGCTCCAATAGCGGCATTCCTTCTTTACGACGGCGGCGATGACCCACTGGGTATTCTACTACCACGTCTTCTGTACTGCTGCCATTGTTAAAGAAAACCTGAATAGCATTGGCGATAGAGCGTTTATCCGCTTCTAAATACTCTGCCGTAAAGCGCTTATCTTCGACAATTTCCATTTTATCACGCAGCTCATCGATGATGGGATGTGTGCCGTGAAAATCGTCTTCATAATGGTCGGCGGTCAAACTGCCGAACACCAACGGAACCGCAATCATGTATTGCAAGCAATGGTCGCGGTCCGCAGCGTTGGCAAGTGAACCCGTTTTTGAAATAATGCGAATGGCCGACTCGTGGGTGCGGATCACTATCTTGTTAATCTCCGCCAAACGAGATTTTACCTGAGGATGTAGTATAACCGACGCTTCTGCGGCGGTTTGCGCGTGAAACTCGGCAGGAAAGGAAATCTTAAACAAGATGTTTTCCATCACATAAGAGCCATAGTCTTGGGAAAATGAAAACTGGCGTTCAGCCTGGGGTTTGAGCGCTTGGTCTTTATTAGTTTTCGAGAAAGAGACATCATAAAACCCCCATTGTGGCGCGGTTAACACGCTTGGTATGCCCATTTCTCCGCGCATTGACATGTTGGCCAAACAAACCGCTCGTGAGGTGGCATCGCCCGCAGCCCAAGATTTACGAGAGCCCGCATTTGGTGCGTGACGATAGGTGCGCAGTGCACCACCATCGGCCCAAGCTTGAGATATTGCCGCCATGATTTGCTCTCTGTTGCCGCCCATCATTTTAGTGACAACCGCAGTGGAGGCCACTCGTACTAATAAAACGTGGCATAAACCAACCCGATTAAACGCGTTTTCTAGCGCGATCACGCCTTGAATTTCATGTGCCATGACCATGGCTTCAAGTACTTCTCGCATCATGAGAGGCGGCTCGCCATTAGACAGTCTAACTTGAGATAAATGATCCGCCACGGCCAGAATGGCGCCTAAATTATCCGATGGATGCCCCCATTCAGCAGCTAACCAAGTGTCGTTGTAATCGAGCCAACGAATGATACAACCAATGTCCCACGCGGCTTTTACCGGATCGAGCGTCAGCGATGTTCCTGGCACTCGGGCGCCATTTGGCACCAGTGTGCCTTGTACGATAGGTCCGAGGTGTTTGGTGCACTCAGGAAAGCGCAGCGCGAGCAGCCCACAACCTATTGTGTCCATTAAACAGTTACGAGCGGTGTCGAGAGCTTCTTCGCTGCAGACTTCAAACGTTAATACATAATCAGCGATATCTTGGATGACATGGTCGTAATCGGGGCGATTGTTAATATCTACATTACTACTCATTTTGAATCCTTATTCGTTTGATTTGTTATTTGCTGCTAGAAGGCTATAAAATCAATAGCCTAGAATTTAGATGACAAGCGGTGGCGAGCGATATCAAGCGATATCAAGCGATAACAATCTAAGAGCCTAGAGCGCTTCGCTGCTAGGACGCTACGCGGCTAGAGGCTATAAAATCAATAGCAACAGCAACAGCAACAGCCTAGAGCGCTGCGCTGCTAGAACGCTACGCGGCTAGATGCTATAAAATCTTAGCAGCGAAGCTGTCCCTAGCAGGACGAAGTCCGTTCTAGAGCGCAGCGATCCTAGCAGTTTCAGTCCTTACGTCCGACGAATGCCCTTTCATTAAACAGTTTCAATTTCTTATCTATCAATTTTATCTGCTCAGCGCCTGGGTGACGCCCATTAACAACAATGATTGATTCAAGTCCATCTGGCGTCGCAGCGCTAGGCACAATAAGTCCGGCATTTAAGTTTAAATCTAGCCACTCACTGCCAAGCTTGCGAGTCGAGCTGGGATAAGGGTACACGTTCCAATCATCAGGCAAGAGCGAAAGATCAAATTGCGATAATAGCTGGTCTGGTATCTCGTAAATACCTAACATGAAATTTTTTGGGATGAATTTTGGCAGCGGGTAATAGTTTGCCATTTCGAGCATAGCAACTGATGCTGACATGGCAAAGTACATAACCGGATAGCCTTTGTTATTCCATCTGGCGCCGTCTAAGTAACTCGCGCCTAAGCCATTATAGCTCTCTAGGTGTTTTTCTGAGGTGATCCGATAAATACGCATTTATGAAAACTCACCCCATTTCATTTTATTGAGGACTTCCTTTACTAATCGACGTCCGGCAAAGGAATCGAGTAGATCAACCGGCTTCTGGTTGTTGAGTGCCGGAATAGGCGTTTGTAGCAGCTCATTTGCTAAGTCGATATCATCATACAGATGATATGCAGCATCATAGACACTGATGATATCGAGCGTTTCTTCTGATTGAGTTTTGTTTAGCGCTTTGAGTTTATAAAGTCTGCTGACGTTACCACTGGTTACCCCCAATGCTTTACAGATGAATGCCCGTTGCTGCGGCATTCTATCAATAAGTGACTTAACCACAGTGCCCGCAACCCCAATGTTAATCGCATTAATGTACTTAAACTGATCTTGGAATAAATCTTCACTTAATCCAGCTCTAGCTAACGGTGAGTTATTCATAATTTGCTCTCCTTAATGATACCTCAAGATGGCATCAATTTGATGCCTAGTCAACATCGCTGTGACGGGATGCAAGGAAAAAGCCTAGAGCGCTACGCTGCTAGGACGCTATAAAATCTTAGCAGCGAAGCTGTCCTTGTACCAGAGATGGCAAGCGGTAACGAGCGATGACAAGCTAAGAGCCTAGAGCGCTACGCTGCTAGGACGCTACGCGGCTAGATGCTATACAATCTATAGCAAAAGCCTAGAACGCTACGCTGCTACGCGGCTAGAGGCTATAAAATCTTAGCAGCGTAGCGATCCTAGCAGTGACGAAGTCACGCCCTAGCACCTAGTCGCGCAGCGACTCAATCTTAGCAGCGAAGCTGTCCCTAGCAGTGACGAAGTCACGTTCTAGCACCTAGTCGCGCAGCGACTCAATCTTAGCAGCTCAGCTGTCCCTAGCAGGACGAAGTCCGCTCTAGCAGCGTAGCGATCCTAGCAGTGACGAAGTCACGCCCTAGACCCTAGCAGGACGAAGTAAAAACAGATGCATTTATATGCCATTTTTGTCACACTGTGGCGCATAAAAAGTTATATGAAATCAGCAATAATAACGAGAAAAGGACGCTTCATGAAAGCTTTTACACTGGTTTGTACCAGTTTAGCCATGGCTATTTCAGGCATAGCTCACGGGGCTGAAATTGATATTAGCCACATTCAGCGCTTAGGCCCAGTCATTCAACTGACTGCGACACCATTATCAAAAAGTGCTCAAGCAGATGCTTTGCGTGCCAACTTAGTGACCAACTTAGTTGCCAAATTAGCGGTTAACGTAGTAGAGGGATCAGGTCTTAAAAAGTCTAATTCGATACAAGTATTTAACCAACAACTGACTTGGCAAGCGGCTTCATCAACAGCTGAAGGTGAGGGCTGGTTAGCGTATCAACTGCCGGTATCTACCCATAGATTTACCCAAGGTACGTTGACGGTAAAAGGGCTTGATAACCCACAGGTGTATGTGAATGGCCAATTAGTGAAGTCTGCTAATGAGGTCTCGCTAAATTTAACTAATGGCGACTACCAAGTTTTAGTATTGGCCGATGGTCTGCAAAAAGAGGTTCCTTTTAGCTTGGATTGGCAGGGGAAAAGCGATGTTGATCAGCTCGATTTTACCCAGCAAAAATCACAACGTGTGTCTGCGCAGCAGCTATTTGATGCCAAAGTAATTAACAGCTTAACCCTATCACCTAATGGTCAATACCTGCTGCAAGCGACGATTGAATACCAGGCTAGCCAAGGTGATACCGCGATTGAAGTGACCGAGTTACGCAAGGTGTCGGACAACAGTGTGATGTATCGCTGGCAAGACAATCGACCAAGCAGCGCCGTGTGGTCGGGTGATAGCAAACAATTGGCGTTTGTGGCTAATAAACAGATTCAATTACTGAATGTGGCGGAGTTAACTATCCAAGTTGTTGCGAGCGATATCGACAATGTGTCTGGTTTGCATTGGTACGGTGACAGCGTGTTATTTAACTGGGAAAAACCCTTTAAAGCCGATGAAAAAGCCACCTCAAAGCGTTTTCGCGCATTGGAAGACCGCTGGAGTGACTGGCGTAACAACAGCCAAATTTATCAATTAGATGTGGCTTCAGGCTTTATTCGTCAGCTAACCGATAACAAGATCAGCAGCTCATTTCTAGATGCTAGTGTCGATAACGGTACCTTGTTACTGACTCGCTCTCCGGTCGATTATGCACAGCCTGCACATGGGTTAACTCAGTTAGTTGAATTGGATCTAAACGCGTTAACTGAAACTGTTATTGGCCAATATCGTAGCTTTAGCAGTGCGTTATATGCCGATGACGGCATGTACATTACCGCTGGGCCACGCTTTATGGATGGTGTGGGGATCCAGGATAAAACCATCGAAGTGAATGATTATGATGGCCAGTTATATTGGCGCGATGGCAAAGGCAATGTGAGCGCGTTAAGCAAAGACTTTACCCCTGCTATTGGTAGCATGACCAAGCTAGAAAATGATGATGTAATATTAACGGTAACCGAAGGTGACCGCTCACCACTGTATTTATTTGATAAAAGCAAAAAACGTTTTAGTAGAATAGACACGGGCATTGATATGGTTGACTACTTTAGTGTGGCAATCGAGCAATCTACGCCAACGATTGTGTTTGCGGGTACGTCGGCCACCGCGCCGCAAAAAACCTTCAAAATGACATTGAACTCCAGTGGTAAGCAGCTGTTGTTCGATAGTCAGCAACAAAGCTATGCCAATACCCGTTTCGGTGATATTCAAGATTTTGATTTTACCAATAAGCATGGCCACAATATTGATGGTCGGGTGTATTTACCCGCAGACTTTGATGCCAGTAAAAAGTATCCCGCATTGGTATATTACTATGGCGGCACCTCTCCTGTAGGGCGTCACTTTACCGGTCGTTGGCCATTTAATTTATGGGCAGCCCAAGGTTATGTTGTGTATGTACTACAACCCAATGGTGCAACCGGTTATGGCCAAGCATTTAGTGGACGTCATGTGAATGCATGGGGTAAATACAGTGCTGAAGACATTATTGAAGGGACTAACGCATTCTTGGATGCACATGATTTTGTTGACCCTAAACGAGTGGGTAACATGGGCGCGTCATATGGCGGCTTTATGACCATGTATTTAGCCACCAAAACCGATATTTTTGCCGCGTCAATGTCCCATGCTGGGATCAGCAATTTATCTTCTTACTGGGGACATGGCTGGTGGGGTTATGGCTATTCTGGTGTGGCCAGTCGAGGCAGTTTCCCGTGGAATAACCCTGAGCTCTACGTTGAACAAAGCCCGTTATATCATGCAGATAAAATCACCACCCCGTTATTGTTAATTCACGGCAACGCCGATACTAATGTGCCAGTGGGTGAAAGCCATTACATGTACACCGCGCTTAAATTATTAGGTAAAGAAGTGGAGTTGGTTGAGTTTAACGGCCAAAACCATCATATCAATACTCGCCAAGCACGATTCGACTGGTGGGATACCACTATGGCCTGGTTTGATTTAAAGTTAAAAGACCAGCCTGAGTGGTGGAATAGTCTTTACCCTGAGACAACAGAGCAGCAGTAAATATTAATTTGAACCAGCCTCGCATTGCGGGGCTGTTTTTTACTGAGTGGGCACAAGGTATGTCAATGGTAGCCAATGGTAGTCAGTGGTAGCCAGTGATAGCCAATAAAAGTCATCTGGTGATGGGGGAGGCTAACCTCGCACTATCCAGCATTGAGATCTGGTAATAACTTAAGATTATGATCAATGAAGTTTGCCCCAAAGAGCCTCTGTGTAATAACAATGAATATTTCCGAGTTAGGCTAAATTAGCTAAGATTTAGCTGCAGATTACTTTTGCTGCCAATATTATTGACTTAATACTGTGATCGACTGCGATGTAACGGCCAGAAAATAGTCGAAGTATTGACTTAACTATATAGTCAACTACAATAAACACAAACGTAATGATAGGTATTAGCGAATGGGCCGTAAAAGCGATGGCAGAGAACGCCTGCTACAGGCAATATCCGATCTGATGTGGGAGAGCAGTTATGGCACTCTCACGATTGATGTTATTTGTGAGCGCGCCGGCGTGAAGAAAGGCAGTTTCTACTATTTTTTCACCTCTAAGTCCGACCTTGCCGCCGAGTCGATCCGCGAGGGATGGGAGGCAAAGAAACCGAAAATGAATACCTTATTTTCGGCGACTCGACCGCCTTTAGAGCGACTGAAAGCTTATTTTGACGATATACGACAAACACAGTTTGAGGCGCTCGAGAAACACGGTCGTGTCCTTGGCTGTCCCAATTTTAGTGTGGGTGCTGAGATCAGCGGTACCGCGCCTGAACTGGATAAGAAGTTACAGCATACGTTTAGCGATTTGCTCAAATACATTGAATCTGCCATTCGTGATGCCCAGTCTGAAGGGACGATTAACGTCGCCGATCCAGCGATGAGTGCCCGTTGCGTACTCGGTTTTTTTGAAGGGGTGTTGACCCATGCCCAAGTCCGCAACGATCCGACTTTATTAGATGACATTTGGCCAGGAACCCTGCAAATGCTGGGTATTGCGCCGGATGCCGCTTAGGGTGTAATTATTTTTTCGGTTACTAGTTGACCATCTGGCTACTATTATTGAAACAAGGTTTCAAAGTATTATCACCTAGAAACTGCAGCTGATTATTTGTTAATTTGGGTTTATGGTCTTTGTTCGCGCGGCGGGCCGCTTCGGCGTTGATCGTTAACAGTTAATCGTTAATCGTTAATCGTTAACCGAGACACTAGTATATTTGCCTTGTTCTTGGCCGATCTATTGCTGTTATCACGCCAGTGCTATTTAGTTGATACCGATAACATACGCAGTTAGGGTTTACGAAAAGCGCCAGTATGAGTTAGCAAACCTATGGTCAAGCAGCGCAAACTTTTTTAATCACAACAAGACTATTGGCAGGCAGTGATAATGAGTAGGACGTGAAAGCTAATTGGTCTTGATAAAGCTGAATTTCAACGGCAAGCGTTGTGAACTCGACGTGATAGATCGCCCCCTTTACTCTGAGCCTGGTCTTTACTCCGGACCCTAGCCTTTTATTCCAATCCCTAGTATTTACTCTGAGCCTGGTCTTTACTCTGGACCCTAGCCTTTTATTCCAATCCCTGGCCTTTACTCTGAGCCTGGTCTTTACTCTGGACCCTGGCCTTTTATTCCAATCCCTAGCATTTACTCTGGACCCTGGCCTTTTATTCTAATCCCTGGCCTTTTATTCCAATCCCTAGCATTTACTCTGAGCCTGGTCTTTACTCTGGACTCTGGCCTTTTATTCTAATCCCTAGCAGTGTGTGGATTTTATCGGTGCCAAATTGGAAAGTCTATTACCAGTATGTTAGTATAGCTAAACAGTCAACTATGATTAGTCTCATTTAACGTAAAGCACCAATAGCGCTTTCGATTCAGCGCTTTCGATAATCTAAAAGCAGCGGCAGAAGAGGGCGGCAAGTAAGATACTTATCCACTCTTGTGCACTCTCGTGATAATAAATTGTTCACACCGCAGTCCAGGACTTAATATCAGGTCTAACATATTCAAGTTGAATTTATACAAACGATTGACCTAGTTTTATAGTTGACTATCTAGTAAAGTATTAGCAAGTGAATAACGTGAAAATAGGAAGCAAGTGACTACCAGCAGCGTGTTGTATGCCATCCAAGCCACTGCCATCCAAATGATTGCCATTGCGCGGAACTATGGTTACGTACGTTCTGCCAATGACCTTGTGAACGAGCCGTTATGTATGGTTGAGGCCACAAACTTTATCAGCAAGCGTGCAGCAGCAAACTTGCCACTCATACCAAAGCGCTGTTTGCGCTTGGCTATTCATATTTTGACAGCGCGATGGACCTGACGGCCAAACCGCTTCCAATCGACATCACTCGTCATCACCGCCTCGTTAGCAGGGCATGGCCGAAGAAGATGCGGCCGCTAATTAAAGCAACGCATCAGGTCTAGCCCCATATTTGAACGCTAGGCGCAAAAACATTGATGTACGCCTGCACAGACGTACACCTGTACATTGAAACAGAAGGAAATTTAGAGAATGAAAAATTTTGACTTTCACAACCCGACAAAAATTCTTTTTGGTAAAGGCCGCATTGCGGACCTGAACGATCATGTCCCAGCAGACGCAAAAGTGTTGATTATCTATGGCGGCGGCAGCGCGGAACGAACCGGCGTCCTAGGGCAAGTCCGTGCAGCACTTTGTGATCGCACATTCATTGAGTTTGGCGGTATAGAGCCGAACCCGCGTTATGCCACTACGCTTAATGCTGTCCAAGCGATCAAGGATAACGACATCACTTTCCTACTTGCCGTTGGCGGCGGGTCTGTTATCGATGCGACCAAATTTATTGCAATGGCGGCGTTGTATGAAGGCGACCCTTGGGAGATCCTTACTTCCGGCAGCTCGAAGGTGACGGCAGCGATGCCATTAGGATCTGTGCTGACGCTACCTGCGACAGGTTCAGAGATGAACAATGGCGGTGTGATCACCAACCCTGAGAAGATAGCGAAGCTTCCTTTTAGAAGCCCACATTGCTACCCCGTCTTTTCTGTGCTCGATCCTGAGCTTACTTATACGCTGCCTGCTCGTCAGATTGCCAACGGTGCGGCCGATGCCTTTGTACACATTGTCGAACAGTATCTTACTTACCCAAGTGCCTCACACGTTCAGGACGGTTTTGCCGAATCCCTACTGCGCACGCTGATCGATCTTGGCCCTAAATCGCTTGAGACACCTGAAGATTACGACATCCGCGCCAGTCTGATGTGGACAGCAACGCTGGCCCTGAACGGATTAATTGGTGCCGGTGTGCCGCAAGATTGGGCTACTCACATGATTGGACATGAGATCACTGCGCTCAATGATACCGACCACGCGCGCACCCTTGCGGTTGTGCTGCCGTCTCTGTTGAGCGATCAGCGCGGCCACAAATACGAAAAGTTGTTGCAATATGCCACTAATGTCTGGGGTATCAATGAGGGATCCGATGACCAGCGGATTGATGCTGCAATCGACGCAACGCGAGCGTTCTTCGAGAAACTCGGGATCAAGACTCGGTTGAGTGACTATGGCATTGCCGCAGCCGAAATCGAGCTTATCGTTACGGCCTTGCAGGAACATGGTATGACCGCCCTTGGCGAACACAATGACATCACCCCTAGCGATGTACGTCGTATTCTTGAGGCGTCACTTTAGAGGACAATGAAGTTGAAACAGAGAAAGATAACGAATCGGCAATGGGGTTTGGCCGAACGTTTTAAGGGTGAACTCACTAAAGACACGTTGACCTTGATTGAGGCCGCGATCCCTGCGGCTGGCGACAATCAGATGTTACTGCGAACGGAATATCTTTCGCTCAACCCTTATATGCGAGATCGAATGAGTGATACGCCATCCCATGCCGTCCCAGTAGAGATCGGTGAGGTGATGGTAGGCGGCACGGTTGCGCAGGTCGTCAATTCAAATATCGATGGCTTTGCACCGGGCGACTACGTGCTCAGTTTCAATGGTTGGCAGGACTATGCCCTGTCGGATGGCACCGGGCTGACTAACCTCGGTAAATCTCCCTTGCATCCTTCTTGGACGCTGGGCATTTTGGGAATGGCAGGCTTTACGGCTTGGGCTGGCGAGACTATCGCCGTGACGGCTGCGATCGGTCCGGTCGGCGCCACTGCTGCCCAGATCGGCAAGCTGTTGGGTTGCCGTGTTGTTGGCACTGCGGACGGCGCTGAAAAATGCGCCTATGCGGTGGACGTGCTGGGCTTCACCGCCTGCATCGACCACAAGGCACCTGACTTTGCCGACCAGCTTGCCAAGGCTATCCCTGACGGCATCGATGTGTATTTCGATAATCTCGGTGGCAAGATCCTTGATGTGGTTACCCCACTGTTGAATCCAAATGCACAGATCCCGCCCAGCAAACTGGTGTCGCAATACAACGCCACTAACATGCCTGCGGGACCGGAGCGGATGAACTGGCTGATCGGTCAGATGCTGCGCAAGAAGATCAAGGTGCACGGGTACATTATTTTTGACGATTTTGGTCATATCTATCCAGACTTCGCCAAGGAAATGAACGGTTGGGTTGAAAGCGGCAAAATAAAATACCGAGAAAGGATAATTGAGGGGCTGGAAAATGCCTCCCAGGCATTCATCGATCTTGTTAAAGGTGAAAACATCGGCAAGCGCGTGATCCACGTTGGCCAAACTTGAAAGGATAATACATGAAAATCTTGATGGTACTGACCTCGACCCAGAACCAGAACCAGAAAGGGTAGCAGGCACTAGCCTTTGCAATACAGGACAGGGGGCCGGTTTTGAAACATCTGTCCCCCCGTTAACACATACCCAAGAAAGGTAACTATTATGACTTATGAAACACGTAACCCCTACACGGGCGATCTTCTGGAAACATTCCCAGACGCAACCGACTCTGAGGTTAACCAAGCGATTGAAAAAGCGCACACTGCTTTTTTATCGTGGAAGGAAAGCGAGTTTGTTGAGCGCGCACGCGTGATGCACGCTGCGGCTAAAATATTACGCCGTGACGTTGATTATTTCGCCAATCTGCTCACTGTTGAGATGGGCAAACTTGTGCCCGAAGCTAAAGCCGAAGTTGCGCTGTCGGCGGATATCTTCGACTACTATGCAGAGAATGCACAGACGCTGTTGGCACCTCAAAAGCTGCCAGTGGCTGAAGGAGAAGCGGTAATTTACGCTGAACCGCTGGGCGTATTATTGGCGATAGAACCATGGAATTTCCCGTTCTATCAGGTGGTCCGCATTGCCGCACCACAAATGTCGGCAGGTAATACCCTGTTGCTCAAGCATGCGTCTAATGTTCCGCAGGCTGCTGCCGCGTTCGAAAAATTGATGCTGGACGCTGGTCTGCCTGAGGGTGTGTTTAAGAATCTTTATGCCACACGGTCGCAACTCGAAACCATTATCAATGATCCGCGCGTCCATGGCGTGGCATTGACTGGGTCGGAAGGCGCCGGTGCAGTCGTTGCCGCGCAGGCAGGCAAAGCGTTGAAGAAATCGACACTTGAACTTGGCGGTGCAGATGCATTCGTGGTTCTCGCCGATGCTGAGATGGAAAAAACCATTGACTGGGCGGTCTTAGGGCGGCACTGGAATGGTGGCCAGGTTTGTGTGTCCTCTAAGCGGATGATCATTGTTGATGACGTCTATGATACGTTTCTTGAAGGCTATATCGCCGGTGTTGCGAAACTCAAAGCGGGTGATCCGTTCGAACCAACCACCACCTTGGCGCCACTTTCTTCCAAGGCGGCCGCAGAAGAAATTAAGGACAAGATACGCCAGGCGGTTGCTTTTGGTGCTACGGCAACGGAAGTAGGGCCAATCGTTCCCAATTCAGGCAATTTCGTTCAGCCGACCATTCTGACTGATATTTCACAAGACAACCCTGCGCGCTATTGGGAATTCTTCGGTCCGGTCTCTATGTTGTTTCGTGCCAAGGATGAAGATGATGCAGTGCAGATTGCAAATGATTCACCGTTTGGTCTGGGCGGGTCTGTTTTTACCGCCAATCCAAAGCATGGCGCAGAAGTGGCTAAGCGTATAACCACGGGTATGGTGTTCGTCAATCACCCTACCATGGCCAAGGCGGACTTGCCCTTCGGTGGCGTTAAACGTTCAGGCTATGGCCGTGAACTTGTGGGTCTGGGCATCAAGGAGTTTGTTAACCATAAACTCATTGCCGTGGTTGATATAGACGCCCCGTTCTAGTCAATCGCTTCTAGGTTCTTGGCTGCTTGGCTGCTAGGGCTATACAATCAACAGCCTAGAACGCTGCGCTGCTAGGACGCTACGCGGCTAGATGCTATAAAATCTTAGCAGCGAAGCTGTTCTTAGCAGGACGTAGTCCGCCCTAGGATCTTAGCAGGACGAAGTCCGCTCTAGCAGCGTAGCGACACTAGCAGGACGTAGTCCGTCCTAGCATTTAGATGAGCGATGACAAGCCAAGAGCGCTGCATTATCGCTTGTTCTCTCTCAATATCGCTTGTCACCTCTGTCACCATCATAGGGTTTGAAAACACTATGTTTTTCAATGTCTAGCTTGTAAAAAACTCTTTTGTCGTTCACAGTTAATGTTCATGACTCTTAACAACTAATAAACATGACTAGACTATCAAGTTATAAAAATGCGTTTAAATTGGGTATTGGAGTATTTGCTTCTGGCTTAGTCATTAGTTTTGTTACAGCCCTAAGTGTTAATCATCAAAATAAAACCATCATTACTAGCTCTCTTGAAGCGGTGATTGAGCAAGTTGCCAATAATATTGTTGATCGTATCGTACTATATCAATATGGTTTACGAGGTGCTCGAGGGATTATTTATACGGTTGGTGAAGATAATATTTCACGTGAATTCTTTAAAAAATATAGCTTAACACGTGATTTTAAAAGTGAATTCCCCGGTGCTCGAGGGTTTGGTTATATCCGGAGAGTGCCTGCAGCCGATGAAGCGAATTTTGTTGCCAGAGCTAAAATTGATGATTGGCCAAAGTATAGTGTCCGTCAGCTTAGCCCTCATGATGATGAACGATATTTGATTGACTATATCGAACCCGTTGAGCGTAATCTTGCCGCCGTCGGTTTAGATATTGCCTCTGAGGAAAACCGTAAAAATGCCGCCCAACAAGCATATTTAACCGGGGAAGTACGCTTAACGGGGCCGATCACGTTAGTCCAGGCGACAGGTCATCCGTTGCAAGCTTTTTTAATTTTAATGCCCATTTACCGTACCGGTTTTACGCCACCGACCCCTGAGTTACGGGCGGCAGAAGCTTTTGGTTGGAGTTATGCACCATTAGTAGCTAATGAAGTTTTTGAGAAGATCAATTTATCCCGCCAGACGACCAAGTTATTGATTAATGATGTGACCGATACTCAAAACAGTGTCATGTTTTATGAAACCCATGTTGGTGATGCCAATCCGTTATCGTCTTTTTCTGCTGCATTAGATCGCGATATATTTGGGCGTAAATGGAGCATTTCATTAGTGGCTTATCCCGAATTTGTTAGTGGTTTACATTTAGCATCACCTAATATTGTTTTTAGTTATGGCTTAATTGTCAGTGTATTACTGGCTGGGTTGCTTAGTTTTTACGGCTATACTTTAGGGCGTAAGCAGCTAATTTTAAAGGATAATGAAAGGCGTGCTAATATTCTAGAACATTCGCTCGATGCGATTATAAGTTTCGATTGTGATGGTATCATCACCAGTTGGAATGATGGTGCGGTATCTATTTTTGGTTATGAAAAACATGAGGTGATTGGTTTCAAGAAAACCACGGTTATTGTACCTAAAGAGGGCTATGATGCAGAAGCTGAAGAGTTTAATCAGGTGCTTCACGGTAAATCATTGTTAAATTTTGTCTGCGAGCATAAACGAAAAGACAATGTATTACTGTCAACCTCGATGACGTCACTGGCTATTTATAATGAGTTCGGCAAAATCATCGGAGTCAGCCAGACTATTCGAGATATCACAGTACAACAGAATGCGGAAAAGCAAATTTTAAGCATTAATGCCAGTCTTGAGCGTAAAGTCACCGAACGGACTCACGCGTTACAACACGCTCTGTCAGAAAATAAAACCTTACTTGATAATATTAATCAGCAGCTACT
This sequence comes from Shewanella sp. CAL98-MNA-CIBAN-0140, assembly GCF_040309905.1. Classification (NCBI taxonomy): domain Bacteria; kingdom Pseudomonadati; phylum Pseudomonadota; class Gammaproteobacteria; order Alteromonadales; family Shewanellaceae; genus Shewanella; species Shewanella sp. CAL98-MNA-CIBAN-0140. The sequence goes on along the minus strand of NZ_JBEOPI010000015.1, from coordinate 66,049 downwards.
TTATTCTGAGACGGATAAAAATGGCGTTATTTTGGCGGTAAATGATTATTTCTGCCAAACATCTGGATTTACTCGCGAACAAATGATTGGTCAGAAACATTCTATTGTAAAGTCGAATGAACATGATGATACGTTTTGGAAAAACATGTGGCAAACCATTAACGCTGGCCAGACTTGGCATGATGAAATTTGTAACCGCGATCGCCAGGGTAATGTTAAATGGCTTGATACGGTGATTGCGCCAGTTATGGATGAGAACGGTAATCTTGATCGCTGCATTGCTCTGAGGATTGATATTACTGAACGTAAAAATGCCCAGCTTGAAAAGAATAAACTCGCTTCTTTACTCACTAATGTGCTTGCAGCAGCAACAGAAATTGCCATTATTTCAACTAATAATGGCGGTATTATTAACATTTTCAATCGTGGTGCAGAGTTGTTGCTCGGGTATAATGCCAAAGAGGTTGTCGGTAAACAAAGCCCTGCGATATTACATCTTGCTGCTGAAGTTCAGCAACGCAGTATAGAGTTAAGCGAAGAGTTTGGTGAAGAGGTTAGCGCTTTTGATGTGTTTGTGTATAAACCAAGAACTCAAGGGCCTGAAACGCGGACTTGGACCTATATTCGTAAAGATTTGTCTCAGTGCCAAGTATCGTTGTCGGTTTCGGCTATGCGTGATCAAAGCGGAGAGATTATTGGCTATTTAGGCGTTGCAGTGAACATTGATACGATGCTTAAGCAACAAGAAGAGTTGGTGTCTGCCAGTAATCAACTGATTAAAGCGGCTGAGGTAGCAGAGTTGGGTATTTGGAATTTAGAGTTAGATACTAATATCTTGCAGTGGAATAATCGTATGTTTGCAATGTACGATTATCCATTATCACTTAAGGAAGAGGCGTTAAGTTACCAGCATTGGCAACAACGAATTCATCCTGATGATTTTGATATGGCTGAACTTGCTTTACAGCAAACCATTGACTCAAATAAACCTTATGAGCCGACATTTAGAATTATTACCCGTTCGAATCAAATTCGCTATATACAGGCGGGAGGCCAAATTAGTTACGACAAATCAGGTAAGCCGTTGCGCGTGATTGGGATTAACCGTGATATTACTGATCAACGTGAATTAGAGCAAACCTTGCGTTTAGCCAAGCAAGCCGCAGATGCGGCCAGTGCCGCAAAATCAGCTTTCTTAGCCAATATGAGCCATGAAATTCGTACCCCGATGAATGCCGTGTTAGGCATGCTACAGCTTATTCAACATTCTGATATGAGTCGCCAACAAGTTGATTATGTCACTAAAGCAGAGATTGCTGCGAAGTCATTATTGGGACTATTAAATGATATTTTAGACTTTTCCAAAATTAATGCCGGTAAGTTAGAACTTTATTTGCACTCGTTTCAACTCGAAACCTTAATGCGTGAATTAGCGGTGATATTGGCGACCAATGGACACAATAAAAATGTAGAAGTTATTTTTGATTTAGACCCTGCCATTCCGTACTTGATTGAAGGTGATGAGCTTCGTTTACGCCAAGTGTTGTTAAATCTTGCCGGTAATGCGATTAAATTTACGTCAGAAGGTCACGTGATTGTCAGTGTGCACTGCAATAAATTTGATGCAAACCAAGTGAATTTAATCATTTCTATCACAGACACTGGTATCGGAATTACTCCGGAACAAAGGGATAAGATTTTTCAAGGTTTTGTTCAAGCAGAATCATCAACCTCAAGACGATTTGGCGGTACGGGGTTGGGATTAGCGATTACTAAACGCCTAGTGGAGTTAATGGGCGGTAAATTAGCCCTAACGAGTCATATTGGCGAGGGAAGTCGATTTTGGTTTGATTTGACGTTTAATATTGTTGAAGTAAACAACCACGATTTTGATATCGATTTGCAGGGTAAGAATATTCTGCTTGTTGATGACAGTAAGATGAGTCGTAAAATTTTATCAAAAACCTTAATGGCCCATGGCGCTTATGTTAATGAAGCGCATAACAGTAAACAAGCTATGAATCTTATTGAGCAAAGCGTAAATGCCACTAACCATTATGATGTCATTATTATGGATTGGCGCATGCCAGATAAGAATGGCTTAGACACTGCCAATCATATTCACACGATGTTTGCTGCCGGTAAAGCTCCTGCCATTATTATGTTGACGGCTTATGGCGCTGAGGTGATAGAACAAACCAAGCTATATCATCAACAGCCGTTTGTGAGTTTGTTGGTTAAGCCAGTAACGGCTAATTTAATGCTTGAGACGGTTTACCAAGCCATTAATGGTTTAGATCGACCTATACAATCTAAAAAAATAACCCATGTGGCATTAAAAGGTGTCAGGGTATTAGTGGTTGAAGATAACCAGCTTAACCGTCAAGTTATTGATGAATTATTGCGACTACAAGGTGCGATTGTGACATTGGCTAAAGGCGGTATTGAGGGCGTAGAGTGGGTTACTAAGTCGAATAATCAATTTGATATTGTGATCATGGACATGCAGATGCCCGATATGGATGGGCTAGAGGCTACTCGTCTTATTCGTGCTGATGGCCGATTTAATGATTTATCTATTTTAGCTATGACGGCCAACGCATCTCTTGCCGATAAAGTATTATGCCTTGAGGCGGGTATGAATGATCATATTGGTAAGCCGATAGATATGACGAGTTTATTACCTTGTATGCTTAACCTGTTGAACCAAGAAAACAACGCTTACTATCATCTGCCGGTCAATAATCTGCATATTAGGTCACCTGAAGTGTTTAACGAGGGCGACGATGATCTGATTATAGAAAATCCCGACTCTATTTTACGTCGTTTTGGTGGTGAGCGTGGGTTTGTTATTGATGTGAAACATCTTTTTGCATCAGAAATGTCAGATCAATTACGGTCGCTTACTCAAGCGTTTGCACAACATGATGACAATCTTATCGGTAGTATTGCCCATACTATTAAAGGTACCTCGAGCAATATTGGTGCTAAGCGACTGGCCGCTTTTGCCGCTTCGCTGGAGCAAAATATAAACAATGCCGTTAATGTTGATTCAGTTGATTATCTGAGCCAAATGCACGACCTGATTAATGATAGTTTGCAGATGTTAGATACTTTATTTCCAGACGAAAGTGCGGTATTAAGGCCCTGCACCCTAGCTGATAAAGCAGTATTGCCGATACAATCTATCGGATCGGATAAAGTCGATCGATTAATGGAATTATTGCTTGAGCAAAATTTAGATGCCATTGAGTACCTTGAGCGCCTGTTAAACAAAGTGGTGCCAGATAAGCTGTGGTTAAGATTAAAAAACCAAGTGAGCCAACTAGAGTTTCTGGATGCTATCGATACATTAAAATCGATAATTAAGGAGTAATGCGTGTTCATAGATGAGTATATTTCTGGGGTAGAGCCCGTTAGAGGTAAAATACTGTTAGTTGATGATCAGGTTGTCAATATCAAAATATTGCATCAACTCTTGCAAGCTGATTATGACATTTATATGGCTCGCGATGGTCACCAAGCCATTGATATGTGCAATAAAGTTAAACCAGACATTGTGTTGTTAGATATTGAAATGCCGATGATCAATGGATTTGATGTGTGTGCGCATTTAAAAAAAGATCCCGAGACTAAAGATGTTGCGGTTATTTTTGTGACAGCTCATTTTGATGAAGATAAAGAGGCTAGGGGATTTCAATTAGGGGCGGTTGATTTTATTCATAAACCGATTAATCCTGTTATTACTAAAGCGCGGATTAAAAATCAAATTCTATTGAAATTAAATACTGATTTATTGCGTTCTATTGCCTTGTTAGATGGATTAACCGGTGTTGCTAATCGACTTAAGTTTGAGCAAGTACTGTCGGTAAGCTGGTTACAATGTGCGCGTGAGAAACAGCCCTTAAGTATTATTTTATTGGATATCGATTTTTTTAAGCACTTTAATGATACCTATGGCCACACCGAAGGCGATGCTTGCTTACGCGCTGTTGCACAGAAGATACAAGACACTGTCAATCGGCCTTATGACTTGGTCGCGCGTTTTGGTGGCGAAGAGTTTATCTGTGTGTTACCGAATACCGATTTAACTGGGGGGACCTATGTCGCTCAGCAAATTGTTGACAGTATTGTGTCACTTAACATTGTTCATGCTAATTCCGATGTATCAGGTTTTGTGACTATTAGTGCTGGGGTTTCTACCATGGTGCCAATGTATGATATGCCGAATAAAACCTTGATTGAAGCCGCTGATAAACAATTGTACTTAGCAAAAGAGCGTGGCAGAAATAGAGTGTTAGGTTGTCAAATAGAAGAGACTCTAGATGACAAGCCAAGAGCCTAGAACGCTATGGGGCTAGAGGCTATTAAATCTTAGCAAGAGCCTAGAGCGCTGGGCTGCTAGGACGCTACGCGGCTAGAGGCTATAAAATCAACAGCCTAGTCGCGCAGCGACTCAATCTTAGCAGCGAAGCTGTTCTTAGCAGGACGAAGTCCGTTCTAGCAGCGAAGCGTTCCTAGCAGGACGCAGTCCGCCCTAGAATAGGGTGTTAAAATTTATGGCGATAACCAAATGTATAAGCGATGTCAGCACTGTTATCCATGTTTAAAAAGTTCTCAACCATGGTGATCTCGAGTGCGCTACGATTGAAATAATAACGATAACCCAGTAAGGCTTCATTAGACGCTTCGGAGAAGTTTTCATCCCAGCTCACCATCCCATCATAGCGATGGTATTCAGCTAACCAGCCATGACGGCCTGTACGGTATTCATAACCCAGTCCCAGCATTAAGTAATGTGATTCATAGGCGTTTTGCGAGAGTGGGTATTTATTGTGCTGGAAACTTACACCTAGGGTTGAATTAACATGGTGATTGCCATTATGGAAGCCGTAATTAATTTGTACGCTTTGCTGAAAACTTTCATCGGCAAATGGGCCCGAATCGACATATTTGTAGTACAAGGTACCCCCAACGGAAATACCATGATGCTCATTTTGTAATAATTGATAACCTAAATATGCACTAAGAGCATTATTGAGGGTTTCGCCACTAAAATTATCAATATCGATAGCGTATTTTTCAGATCGGATTTGATTTTGGTGTTTAGCTTGCTGGTTACGACCATTTTGATCAAAACCAGCAGCATCGTGGAACCACATCGTTAATGAGTCTAGATGATTATCACCGCTAAACTGCCAAGTGTAATTGGCATCAAACAGTAAATCGTCTGTGATTTGCCATTTAAGGCCGCTGCGAATCGCATTTTGATAGTAGTCTGCTAATAGTTCGTCTGATTCTGACCAGATGCTGGCTGCATTAGCTGTGATGTACCATTCTTTTTGCCCTTGAGGCAACGAAAAGCCAGAGCGCAAAAGTGGACTGAGATTGATAGACTGCATTGGTGATTGTGCATATACCTGTAAAGGTCCGTAATCATCAAAACTCACCACTTGAGCATATGCAGGAAAGATAGACGAAATACTCAGTACAGATATCAATTTAAGGTGGGTCTTCATGGCTATTTCTCGTGTTAACGCTTCAGTTAATATCTGAATTTGGCTTAAAATCAGTATTTTATTAATTGAAAAGGTGAATTTTATTACTCATTTAAGCCCTTTCTTAGGTTGCTAACTGGTGAAGTTGTACCCATATATAATGGTATAAACCAGAATTTGAATGTCCAAACTGGAAACTGTGAATCTGACTTACCCATTGGTACTGGGTTAACCTCTTTAAACCATTAACCTATTTAACCTCAGGCTATTTTGGCAGCACCTTTTAAGCTTGAGCGACAATTTTTTGATGAAGAGTATTCCATTGTTCAGGGAATTTCCCCTCCAGCATGTATACAAATGCAATCAGCTCTGCGATCAATAAATACAGCTCTTTAGGCACTTCGTCACCTAATTCTAACAGTTGTAAAAACTCACTTAAGTGTGGATCTTGATGGATATGGATCCCCGCGTCTTTGGCGATTAATATCATCTCTTCGGCAACTAAATCCTTACCTGTAGCAGTAATTTTAGGAGCACTTTTACCATCAAAACTGAGTGCAACAGCTTGCTGGATTTTTTTGGGGTCATCTTTCATCATATTCTCTATTAGGCTCTAGTTTTGACTAAATAGTGATCGCCAGGTAATAAGGTTGCTGGAATTTGGGCCAACTGAGTAGTGAGTTTACCGGGGGTAAAACCTATTTGAGTGATTTTATCTGATAATGCTTGGTTAAAGCTTTCTACTTTCGCCAGTAGCATTTGGTTATTGCCTTTAAATTGAATATCCAGCACTTCAGCTTGTTTATGCGCACAAATCAATAATGACCCTTGAGCTAAGTTAAATTTGAGTTGCAGTTTCCATCCTGCTTTTTTATCTTTGTCTGGATCATTTTCTTGTTCAAACTTACCTTCAAATTGCTCATCGCGTTGGTTAATTGAGTAGGGCAGGGCAAAGTACCATGTCATGGGCTGATTGGGATCGGTGCTTGCCTGTTGGTAAAGTGCAATACTACTTGCTAATTGTGCCATTGAGTCTGCGCCACCTAGCTTGTCTAATGCCGCTAATAATCCTGAATTAGCGCTGAGTTTACTCAAGGTCCGTTGTTGCAATTGCGCAAAGTGGGCCTGAAGTTTTTCGCTGATCCCCGCCCCTGTTGATTTTGATTTCACCCCTAATAGTAATTGGAATAGGGTTGTGATGGCACTACCAGAAAAGAGTGGTGAGGGGTGTGAGCTCCCTGAATGACTCAGCGAGGTGTGGGCGAGGTTTAGCGCCGCTAAACTGTGCAGTTCACTGCTGAGTAATGCCGGATCGCTTAATGCACTTAATGGGTGAGGGCTTATTTGAGGTAAGTGTTTAAACAGTTCGCTGGCGAGATTATGAGGAATTTGTTGAGCTAGCTGCTGTTTTATTGGCATCGCACCTGCTTTTGATAAGGCTTTATTCAATACTTCTATTGGTGCTGGATCGCTACTTAACGTGTTGGGTAGCTCATTTTTCGCGCTATTTAGGATGGCGGGTGCGGTGCTAGATTTGGTTGTGTGCTGTTGCGCTAATAATGTTATCGGTAGCGTGACATGTTGTGCCGTGTTGGAAGTGGTGTTGGCTAGATTAGCTTGCTGTACCGTATTGGCGGTAGTGGTGTTGGGTAGATTAGCCTGCGGTGCCATGTTGCTAGTGTTTTTGGTTAGACTCGCTTGCTGTGCCGATAGTGTGGATTGGGTTTGTTGCTGTGTTACCGATGCCGCGGTTAATCCATAGGGAACTTTTTGTTGGCTATCATTTCCTTTAATCGCATTATCAATTTTTGGCAATGGTGTAGATTCTAGTTTTTTTAGAAACTGGCTGAGGATTTGTGCCGGTTCATTTTTAGTGATGATGATGTTTGTCGCTTGAGGCGACATGGCTGCTTGCGGCGTTGTTGTGAGTTTAGTTAAATTTACGCTTACTTCTGCAATGACGGGTGTTAGAGCAAGTTGTAGTTGCTGCTGTTGCACCACGACTTTGGCTAAATATTGGCCAGGATGTAGGGCGGTATTTGGTGATAGTTTGATGCTTGTGCCACCGGCAAACGTTAGTTGATTTTGGTCTTGGTCTATTACGGCTGTAGGCAGTGGATAACCTTGAGGCCTTGTTGCTAACGTTGTAAGCTGTTGTGTTGAAACACCATTTTGTTTTGCTAGTTCCTCAAGCGCTTGTGGTAAGGCAAGCTGAATGGGTTGTGCTAAAAGCACTAATTGAGTCGCGACCGTTTGGGCTGGCGATGTGATGGTTGACCCCGCTGAAGCCGTCAGAGGTGTTGACGCAGGAACTGGGTTATTGATGACTTCGACTTTGCCCTGGGGCTGATTTACGCTGGACGCGGCGCGTGCCAAAAGTTTAGCTTGATCGCTTGCAATCACGACTTGGGCTGTTTGTTGTAATAATTTTTGCAGTTCAGCGGTTTTGTTTAGTTGATATTGTTGATTTTCAATGGTGATGCTGACTTGTGCGCTTGCTGGTGGTTGCAAAACCTTGACCGCGAGTAATACTGGGGCTAAATCTGATTTTGTGGAAGATGACGTTGATAAAACGGATTTTTCATTTGACGTTTGCACCGGCAAAGAAGCGCTATCAGTTTGAGTTTGTTTACGATCTGACAGCGGTTTCTGACTTGCATCAGCAGGTTTAAATGTGACGGTATTAACCGCTTTTTTGGGAAGCGTTGTTGGCACTGTCATATAAATCCTATCAAACGAATATGTTTATCTATCGAAATCAACCAAGATGTCAGTGAAGAATATCAACTTCATTTACAATTTTTTGATTGATATTGTCAAAAGGCGCACTATCCTTAGCCCCCTGTTACCATTATTGGGGCAACTCATATGGTTTGATTACCATGATAATGAACGATTGCTGGCAACAGATACGTATAAGCAAGGACTGACTGTTAAATATTGTAAGATATCAGCCTAACACTTGCTTGCTAAATTATATCGACTTGAACAAAAATTGCTTTAATAAAAAGACAGAAATGGCAGTTTGTTGAGTGAGACCTTTTGTTATTTTAAAGAGAGTTATATGAAGTATAAATGGATATTACTTCAGGTGATCGTTGCTGTTAGCATGCCTGTGTATGCCGAAGCCGAAGCACCTCAAGTTGACACATCAACACTCGCTGCGGTTGAGTTCAAATACAATGATCCTCTCGATCCATTTGAAGGGATTAACCGCACAATGTGGGATTTTAACTATCTGCTTTTAGACAGATATATTATCCGCCCAGTCGCTCATAGTTATAAAGATTATGTTCCAAGCCCAGTAAGAACAGGGGTCAATAATTTTGTTTATAACTTAGAAGAGCCTAGCTCTCTAGTGAATAATACCCTCCAAGGTAAGTGGAAGTGGGCAGCTAATGCTGGCGGGCGTTTTACGGTTAATACCACCATAGGCTTACTGGGTTTAGTGGATGTTGCTGACATGATGGGGATGCATCGCAAACAAGACGATTTCAACGAAGTGTTAGGTTATTATGGTACGCCAAATGGTCCTTATTTTATGGCGCCATTTTATGGCCCAATCGTGACAAGAGAAATCGCCTCTGATTGGGTGGATGGTCTATACTTTCCTTTATCGGAATTAACGATGTGGCAGTCAGTACTAAAATGGGGCTTAAAAGGTTTGGATGCCCGCTCTAAAGCCATTGATCAAGAAAGATTATTAGACAATGCTCTTGATCCTTATGCTTTTGTAAAAAATGCTTATTTACAGCATATGGATTACAAAGTTTTTGATGGTGATGTTCCATCAAGTCAAGCAGATGATGAGTTACTTGATGAGTATTTAGATGAACTTGAATAGTCGAGGCATACAGGCTCCTCGACAGTTATGTCTGCGGGGTGTTGTATGTCTGTGAGGTTGTTGTATGGCACTAACTGATGTCAAGATCCTCTTTGTTGAAGATGACCCGATATTTCGCCATGTCGTTGCTGATTTTTTGCAGCAGCAAGGTGCTCGGGTTCAACAAGCATGTGATGGAAATGAAGGCATAACCCTTTTTTCCCATGCTATCTTTGATATTGTTATTGCTGACTTAAGCATGCCAGGCCTTGATGGTTTGTCTATGCTTAAGCAAATGCAAGTTATTAATCCTGCTATACCCGCTATTGTTATTTCTGGTAATGATGTGATGTCTGATGTTGTAGATGCATTGCGCCTTGGTGCCAGTGACTATCTGACTAAACCTATTGCTGACTTATTCATTATTGAACAAGCAATCGTTCAAGCGATGCATTCAGCCGCTACGCCGATGAATGCATCAGGGCAATCGCATTTACAAGAAATGAATGAATTATCTTACCAAGAGCTCACTGATAATTTATACCTCCTTGAGCAAAATTCCCATGCTGCCAAAAGTGTTCAGCAGCAATTATTTCCTGCGTCGCATATTTATTATCCTAAAGCGGATATTAATTACAGTCTGTTTAAAAATAATGATGTTAGTGCTTACTTTATCGATTCGACTATGGTGGGCGATCATCACTTAGTGATGTATATGGCGCATTTTTCTCCTGAGGATAATAGTGCTGCTTTTGGCTGTGTATTATTGCGCAGCTTTATTAATCAAAAACTTAAGCTGTTTAGAAATGGGTTAAGTAATACCTTAATCGAGCCCAATAGTATGCTGTCTTATCTTAATGATCGTATGGTGAAATCTGGGTTGCATATTAGTACGGATATTATTTATGTGTGCATCGATTTGACTCGCTATTTATTATCAATAGGACAATCAGGTAAAGGATTAAGGTGTTATTTACGCAATGGTAATAACCTAATGCCTTTGGCATTGCCCGAATCCGAACCTCTTGGTAGTGCGCTTTGGAGTAAGCCGAGTATGCAAATTCGTACCTTATTACGGGATGAACAAATTTGTATCGGTACCAATTATTATGAGCATAAACAAAAACTGCTTGAGAACCATTATACGGGCCTAGTTTATCAATCAGATATCAAGGCGGGTGGCTTTATTCAGTTGGCTTGTAAGTAATGTGGGATATACCCAAGCCACTTTCATCCTAGGCCGCTACGCTGCTAAGATCCTAGGCCGCTACGCGGATAGTGCGCTTCGCTTCTAGAACGGACTTCGTCCTGCTAGGGACAGCTTCGCTGTTAAGATCCTAGGCCGCTACGCGGATAGTGCGCTTCGCTTCTAGGGCGGACTACGTCCTGCTAAGGACAGCTTCGCTGCTAAGATTTTATAGCCTCTAGCAGCGTAGCGTTCTAGGCTGTTGCTATTGATTTTATAGCCTCTAGCCGCGAAGCGTCCTAGCAGCGCAGCGCTCTAGGCTGTTGCTATTGATTGTATAGCCTCTAGCCGCGTAGCGTCCTAGCAGCGTAGCGCTCTAGGCTGTTGCTTTTAAAGCGTCCTAGTTTATCAATAAAAAATCCCCTCACAAGTGAACTTGGAGGGGATTTTTAGTGAGAATAGCTTTTACATCAAAACGGATTAACGTCTAATGGCTTCGTGGTCAGCCGTGACGCCAATTTCTTCTTCTAAAGCTTGTTCTTCAGTTTCATTTTTGGTTTCTGCACCATGCATCCAATCAACAAGTTTGTTTGACATGAAATATAAAATGACTGCAGATATTACCGCTGTAATACCGATCCCAGCAAAAATTGCCATCGCGTTTGCTAGCTGCTCTTCCACTTCGCCGCCATGGCCGATTAATGAACCAATAACACCACCAAGTTTATTTGCCGCTGCAATAAAGAGGAACCAAGTACCCATCATTAATGATGCGATACGCAGTGGAGCAAGTTTAGTCACCATAGACAAACCAATAGGGGATAAACATAACTCACCCATGGTATGGAAGAAGTAAGCTCCTACTAACCACCACATGCTTGATTTAGCTGAAGCATCGCCGCCCATTTCTAACACCGCGCCAATCATGAATAAGAAACCGATACCAAGTAAAACCAAACCTAAAGCAAATTTGACTGGAGAGTTAGGTTCATTTTTACCAAGACGGATCCAAATAGCGGCTATCACTGGAGCAAAAATAACAATGAACATCGCATTAAGTGATTGGAACCAAGTGGTCGGAACTTCCCAAGAGCCAATCATACGATCGGTGAAATCGTTAGTGAATAGGTTCATTAAGCCGCCAGCTTGCTCGAAGCCAGCCCAAAATATGATGGTAAATAAGCCCATTACCATAATAACTTTAATGCGGTCACGTTCAATTTTTGTTAACGGTTCTTTGCGGACTTCACCTTTAGCTTCATTCTTGAGTTTTTCAGCTTTAGCTGCGGGAACCGTGCCAATGTCACCCAAGAGTTTTTGGGCGAAAAGGTATTGGATTATTAGTGCTAAAATCATACCGATACCGGCGCAAATAAAGCCTGCTTGGAAGTTACCATCGTAAGCGGCTACTACAAACCCGACAATAATACCCGACAAGAATGCACCTACGTTGATGCCCATATAGAAAATGGTGAATGCACCATCGCGGCGATGATCGCCTGGAGCGTATAGATCACCCACCATAGTTGAAATGTTTGGCTTAAATAGGCCGTTACCTAAAATAAGTACTCCTAAACCTAGATAAAACATTTCAATATCCATTCCTGGCACCCACGCATGAGGTGTACCCAAAATGAATTGGCCTGCAGCCATTAAGAAGCCACCAATGTAAATGGCTTTTCGTTGGCCTAAATAGGCATCCGCTAACCAGCCACCGATAAGCGGCGTAAGAAATACTAAGCCGGTGAATGTTCCGTACAGCGAAATAGCATCAGCTTGTGACCAGCCGAGGCCATGACCACCATCAGTTTGTACTCTATCAACAAGATAAAGTACCAAAATGGCGCGCATAGCGTAGTAACTAAAACGTTCCCATAGTTCTGTTGTAAAGAGTAAGAACAACCCTTTAGGGTGTCCAAACAGTGTACCTTGAGGTTTTGCGTCACTCATTAAGTCTTCCACCTTAAGCTTGCGATTGCCTGTGAGGAAATATCGTCACAGAAATAATTGTTGTGAGAGTTGTCTATGATTGCTAAATCAGTTAAAGCCCGAAATAACGGGCATTTAAACAAGATGATGCAATACTGAGCAACTTTATTGTCTATTTTTTATAATAAATAATGTCTGTTTGATGTCAAATGCTAACCAAACATCAAAAAGCTAACCTTGTATACCCTTTCCAAGGCGATAAAGTCAATGTTAATGCGGGGAACAGAGAGGTTAAGCTTGTTATAAATTGTGTCAAAGCAATCAAGTAACCTAGAGGCGCGTTAATGGTTTGTGTTGTTTTTGTTGACTAGTAAGTTCGGGTTTAATAAGATTTATTGGCATCGAGCCGATATCAATATCATGCTTTAATAACACCCTACAGAAGCTATTTTCCGCAAGGTATTGATTATAAAGTGTTGTCTTTTAATTTATGCAATAAAGAGTTAAAATATGAATTATTAACAGATTTCGATGTCGTGTCGAAGAGGTGTTTATGGCTATCATTCGAACGGTGACATTGATCTTAATGGGGTGTTTTATCTGCACAGCCCAAGCTTGGGTTGATACCGATTTTGACGGTGTACCAGATAAAAAAGATGCTTGTAATGATACTCCAACTAACAGTGTTGTTATGGCAAATGGTTGTATTGATAGTGAGTTTTTGATTGTTGATGAAGATGCCGAAGATGATGATGAGTTTGATGAAGCAGAATTAGGCGCAACAATAACCAATAATGCGGCACTTATTGCTGAGCAATGTCGTCAACAGCGAGACGTTTCTGTAGCAGTAGATTGTTTTGGGTCTATACTCCAACCTGTGTATTTTGATTTTGACAAATCAGCGGTGTTGTTAACTCAGCGACCAACATTAGTTAGGGTGCAGCAATACATTGAGCAACACCCAGAAGTACTCATTCGTTTAGATGGTCATACTGATAATGTTGGCAGTGATGTGGTTAACGAGGCCTTGTCTTTAAAACGTGCAGCTACGATTAAAGACTTGCTGGTCAATGAGTACCAATTTCAACCAAGGTCGATTGAGATTATTGGGCGGAGTAACTACAAGCCGGTAGCCGATAACACCACGATAGAAGGTCGGCAGCGTAATCGGCGGGTAGAGTTTATTATTTTGGCAGAGTAATTTTACTATTTTAAAAGGATATAAAATGGAACAACTAGCAGGTTTGGACAGTTTAATTCAACAGGCACCAGAGTTTCTTATGACCTATGGTCTTAAGGCTCTCGCTGCCATTGTTATTTTTCTTATCGGTAAATATTTTTCCGGTGTCGCAAAACGGTTAACCATCAAATTACTTAACAACCGTAAAGTGGATGCAACAGTGGTTTCCTTTGTGGCCAACTTAGCGTGGACCTTGGTATTTGTATTTACTATTGTCGCTACACTTGGCCAAGTTGGGGTGCAAACCGCGTCATTGGTTGCGGTTATCGGTGCTGCAGGTTTAGCGGTTGGTTTAGCATTACAAGGTTCGCTTTCTAACTTTGCGTCAGGCGTGTTGATGGTGCTTTTCCGTCCATGTCGCGTGGGTGACTATATCGAAGCGGCTGGTACTGCGGGTACTGTTGATGAGATTACTATTTTTTCAACCCGTTTACGTACCGCTGACAACAAAATGATTATTGCACCTAACTCAGCCATCATGAACGGCACTATCACTAACTATTCTGCTCTAGAAAAGCGTCGTATCGATTTAACGATAGGCGTATCTTATACTGCTAATATCGCGAACACTAAGAAAGTAATAGCGGATATTCTAGATAACAATGAGTTTGTATTAACAGATCCTGGTTACTTTATCGGTCTTGCTGAACTGGCTGATAGTTCAATTAACTTTGTCGTGCGCCCGTGGGTTAACACACCAGACTATTGGACTGCACGTTTTCAATTACTTGAGCAAATCAAGAATGCCTTAGATGCAGCAGACATTGAAATTCCATTCCCACAAATGGATTTACATGTGAAAGAAGTTCCAGCAAAATAATATTGCAGGCAAGTTAATATTTTAAGAAACCAGCAAATGCTGGTTTTTTTATACAAGGAGTTTTTTATGAAGCTATTTTCAACCTTTGCAGCGATCACATTATTATCCTCATCTGTTATAAGTACACACAGTTTTGCAGGCGAAAAAACCATGATTACCATGGGGGGAAATCCCGTTGCTTTAGAAGGTAAAATGCCGAGCATCAATATGGCAGCGCCATCATTTACTGTGGTAGATGAAAAGTTTAATCCAGTTAGTTTGAGTGACTTTAAAGGTAAAACGGTGCTGATTAGCGCAGTACCTAGCTTAGATACTGGGGTGTGTGCATTACAAACCAAGCGGTTTAATAAAGAGTTTACTAAATATAATGCTGATGTGGTGATGTTAACCATTAGCGAGGATTTGCCATTTGCGCAGAAACGGTTTTGCCAAACCGAAAATGTTGATAAAATTAAAGTCTTATCAGATTCTGTCTGGCGTGACTTTGGTGAAAAGTACGGTTTGTTGATCAAAGATCGTGGTTTGCTAGCGCGCTCTATTTTTATTATTGATGCCCAAGGGATGCTGAAGTATCAAGAGTTAGTGAGTGAAGTCAGTGATCATCCTAACTATGATGCTGCTTTAGCGGCATTAACCGAAATATCATCAGCGGCGAAGTAGTGGCGTCGTTTCAGCGAATATTGAGTAATGAGGATAAAGATGCAGCATGATTGATTTTCGAAGTGATACGGTTACCCAACCGACAGAAGCCATGCGTTTAGCCATGTCTAGAGCTGAGGTCGGTGATGATGTTTATGGTGATGACCCGACCGTCAATAGCTTACAAGATATGGCTGCAGAGATGTTTGGTTTTGATGGGGCCTTGTTTGTGAGTTCTGGCACCCAAGCTAATTTACTGGCGTTAATGTCCCATTGTGAGCGCGGCGATGAGTACCTTTGTGGCCAACAAGCCCATAACTATAAGTTTGAAGGTGGCGGGGCGGCAGTATTAGGCAGTATTCAACCTCAACCATTGAACAACCAAGCCAATGGCAGCATTTTACTGAGTGATATTGAAGCTGCGATTAAGCCTGATGATGTGCATTTTGCTCGAACTCGGTTATTGAGTTTAGAAAATACGATTGGCGGTAAGGTATTAAGCCAAGATTATTTAGCCCAAGCACAAAGCCTTGCGTTTAATCGTGGTCTTAAAATCCATTTAGACGGTGCTCGGGTTGCTAATGCTGCGGTTGCACAGGGCATTGCCATTGCCGATATTACCCAATACTTTGACTCAGTATCAATTTGTTTATCAAAAGGCCTGTGCGCGCCGATAGGTTCGATTCTGTTAGGCGATGAGCGGCTAATTGGTAAAGCTACACGGTGGCGTAAAATGCTTGGTGGTGGAATGCGCCAAGCAGGTATTATCGCTGCGGCAGCTAAGTTAGCGATAACTGAGCAGGTCGACCGCTTGGCCGATGACCACCACAATGCCAACACTTTGGCTTTATTATTGGCCGAAATGAGTGAATTTACTGTCGATGTTAGCTCAGTGCAGACCAATATGGTATTCGCCACATTAGCAGAACATATTGACCCTAAAGTGTTTGCGGCTACATTGGCAGACAAAGGCATTATTATTAGCCCTAGTCGTCAATTACGTTTAGTGACTCATAAAGATATTACCGCCAACGACATCAGTTTTTTTGTGAATACGGTTAAGCAGGTTGTTGGTTAATCATCGAAAGTAAATCACTTTATCAAAGGCCGCACTGAGTGTGGCCTTTACTTTTTTGGTGCAAAGGTGCATTTGTTTTGGGCGTTCAAGTGGTGTTTTTATTGGATGTTTATTTTATCTATATGATTATTAAAGGCTAATATACTTGGCTTGATCATTGCTAATAATTTAGAGGTATATACCTAGCGCCGCAAAATTAATGAGTCAGATAATGAGGTCACCATGAAATATTTCTCACGTCATATCGTTATGCCTGTTCATCTCAATAGTGGTCAGAGTTTATGTTGTGGTCAACTATTAAGCTGGTTAAACGAAGAAGCCACTATTTTTGCCAGTTGCCAAATGCGCAGTAAATTTCCCATTACCAAAGTGATATCTGAAATTAACTTTATGGCGTCGGCACAAACCGGTGACATCATTGAGTTTGGATTTGAGTTGGTGAGCCTAGGGCAAAGTTCTGTGACGGTTCGTTGTAAAATACGTAATAAAGTGAATCATGCGCCGATTGCCTTTATCGATAAGATAGTGTTTGTTAACGTGAATGAAAAGGGCTTACCCATTCCGCATGGTGCGCGTGCTAATGCCGCTTAATTGCGTTGACTGTTGCTATGATAGGCGAGAGAGAATGGTGACAAGGACTGTTAAGTTGAACCAGCAAAAAAGCATAAAAATAAGGAGCTATAATAGCTCCTTAATGTTAACGGGAAATACACTCGCTATATTATTCGATTTTTGATATACGTTGTTGATAATCATCGATTAAATGCTCCATAATTTCATTAGGAGAGGCATTTTGGCAGCAATCGTCTAAAATGATTTTAAAGGTGACAAGGGCATGACCATCGTGCTTAAGGCGGCTACTTTGCATAGCAAAATAAGCTTCTTCATTATCGGCTTTTCTAACAACAAAATCTTTTAGTTCGAATGATTTAGTGCCGGAGATATTGTGCCATTTAGTGATACGGTCTAGTGCAATTTCACAAGATTGGTTTACTTCGATATGGTTGAGCCATGTTGCAGGTTGTTCGTTTTCTTTATAATGCGGGCATCGAACGGTGTAATTATATATATGAGTAATTGCTGTCATTGCTTACCTACCTATTCGCTATCTAAGTGTTTTCATCATAGACCTTATTTTTTATATTGGTCAATCCTTATTTCAAGAACTTAGATCTAAGCATCACTTTTTACTAAATTAAAAATAAGCTGTTGTCATTGTTGGTTTTTTGCATTAAACGCTAGGCAAAAAAAACCCGCAATTAAATACGGGCTTTAGGCTTTTTTATCAAAGATATCATAACGCGTTAGTGAAAATTTGGCAGATTTCTGCGTGTGTTGCCTGTTTAGGGTTGGTAAAACCACAAGCATCCTTGAGTGCGTTGTCTGCTAAGGTTGGAATATCTTCTGCTTTTACGCCTAATTGGGTTAAATTTTCTGGAATGTTAACGACTTTAGCTAGTTGCTTAATCGCGTCTATTGCCGCTTTAGCGCCTTGCTCGTCTGACATTGCCGTTGTGTCGACACCCATTGCCTTAGCTACGTCAGCTAGGCGTGCTGGCACCACTTGGGCATTATAGCTTTGTACGTGGGGAAGCAATAATGCATTACATACACCGTGTGGTAAATCATAGAAACCACCAAGTTGATGCGCCATTGCGTGCACATAGCCAAGACTCGCGTTATTAAAAGCCATACCCGCGAGAAATTGCGCATAAGCCATGTTTTCTCTTGCTTGGATGTCATCTCCCTGGTGAACGGCATTAATTAAATTGGCTTGGATAAGCTCGATTGCTTTGATTGCGCAAGCATCGGTGATGGGATTTGCGGCAATAGAGACATAGGCTTCAATTGCATGAGTCAGTGCATCCATTCCTGTCGCAGCGGTGAGTGATGCAGGCTTTTCAAGCATGAGTTCAGGATCGTTTACGGAAAGGATAGGCGTGGTATTTTTATCGACAATGGCCATTTTAATGTGCCTTGCTTCATCGGTAATAATACAAAAACGGGTCATTTCACTTGCTGTGCCCGCGGTGGTGTTAATCGCGACTAACGGCATTTGTGCTTTAGTTGATACATCCACACCTTCATAATCTTTAATATTGCCGCCGTTGGTGGCGACGAGTGCGATCCCTTTGGCGCAATCATGCGGTGAACCGCCACCCAATGAAATAATTACATCACACTGATTACTTTCTAATAGATCAAGACCTGCTGCAACATTACCTGTTGTTGGGTTAGGTTGTACGCCATCAAAAATAACCACTTCAATGCCGTTGGCATTGAGTTTATCGGCAACTTTTTTAACTAGACCTATTTTTACCAATGGTTTGTCGGTGACAATTAATGCTTTAGTAAAGCCAAATGCATTAATGTCTTTAATTGCTTCATCTACGCTGCCTTGACCAAGAATGTTGACGCTTGGAATAAAGAATTTAGTCGCCATGTTGATTATCCTCTATATGAAATTGAATTTTCTCTGTGGTAAACGTACCTATATTCCGATAGCGATTATGTGACGTGGAGCCAGTTAGCATTCAATGAATAACAACAAATGGCCAATTCTATTACAAATACGACACTTTTAAAGGAACTGTGATCTTGCTTGATGTTGTTTTGATTTAGGAGGTATATTGGTAGGCAATTAACTCTTGTATTGGCGTGGTTTTGGATGCTATTCAAGCAGGACGCTTTGCTGCTAGGACGCTTCGTGGCTGATTCTATAAAAGCAAAAAGCACAGCGACCGCTAGGATGCGATTTTTACTTGTTAAGGATGAATCAGGGAAATGTATAGATGTTTAATCTAAATGTTTTTTTGTTAATTTTAGAAAATGCCGCGCTATTGCTCGCGTTAGTTTATGTTTACTCACTCTCACCTACGGATCAACGTAAGGCGATCCCTGTCCTATGGACATTTTTTGTGGGTGCACTTATCGGTGTTATTGGTGTCATTATCATGATGGACCCGCTGGTTCGTCAACCTGATATGTTGTTTGATGCCCGCTGGGTCGTGCTCTGTTTAAGTGGATTATTCTTTGGTGCTATTCCTACCGTCATCGCAACCCTAATTATGGCGCTATATCGTTATCACTTAGGTGGTGTAGCGGTATGGATTGGTATATTGATGTTGATCAGCAGCGCGATATTAGGCTTGATTTGGCGTCGATTTCGGCTGCATAAATTAGATCAAATTGGCTATCTTGAGTTTTATCTTTTTGGTTTTGTTGTGCATGCAATATTGCTTCAATGGCTATTTTTATTGCCCTATGAACAAGCGTTACAAACCATCAGTGTTGTATCACTGCCGATATTGGTGGTGTTACCTTTATTGACCATGGTGATTGGTCATCTACTTGGCCAAATAGTCTTTCGTGGACGCGATATACAAGCCAAACTTCAAGAAGACTTTCTTTTTAAAGATCAGTTTGATATTGGTAATATTGGTATTTCTATTACCACTAAAACCAAATATTGGTTAAAAGTTAATCCTTATTTATGCCGGATGTTTGGTTACACAGAGAAAGAATTAAAATCATTAACCTGGCCAGCGTTAACTCACCCTGATGATCTGAATAAAGATTTATTGTTATTTGATAAAATGGTCAAAGGCGAACTTGATGAATACGAAATTGATAAGCGTTTTATTGCCAAAGATGGATCTATTGTATATACCCATGTGACCATAGCATGCCGTCGTCATGTTCAAGACAATACCTTTCTGGTGATTGCTGGTTTTCTCGATATCACTAAACAAAAACAAGCAGAGCAGGCTTTATTGCAAAGTAAAGAGCAACTTGCACTCGTACTTGATAGCAGTGAGTTAGGGGTGTGGGACTGGGATGTCATCGCCAATCGATTTAGCACCAATCGATACAGTGCTGATATTTTAGGTTGTTCAATGGAGGAGCTTAATCTGCATCCTCAATTGTGGATAAATGCAATACAGCCAAAGTATAAATTTAAGTTTCTTCGCAGTATTAATGACATTATAAAAGGCCGCTGCATTAGCCAGCGTGTTGAATATCAATTAACTGATTTACACGGTGGCAGTCGTTGGATTTTGCAAACTGGCCGCGTCGTGGATGTTGATGATAAAGGTAACCCGCTTAGAGTGTGTGGGACTCATAGTGACATTACTGATATTAAGCAAGTTGAAGATTCGCTAAGTATTGCTACCTCAGTTTATCAAAACTCCAGTGAAGCCATGAGTGTGTTTACTGCTAAGGGTATTCTCATTGATTCAAATCCTGCATTTTCTTTTATCACAGGCTTTACTCAAGAAGACATACAAAACCAACATTTACGTATGTTTGCCACCGACCTGCAGCCCAAACGTTTTTATCGACAGTTAACCAAACAGCTTAAGCAACAGGGGCATTGGCATGGTGAAGTGTGGATGCGGCGTAAAAATGGTGAAAATTACCTTATTTTATTAACCATTAATTCGATCGTCCGAACAAAATCACAGGCTGCGCGATACGTGGCGTTATTTTTTGATATTACCGAGAAAAAGCAAACTGAGGAGTTGATATGGCGCCAAGCCAATTATGATGCACTCACCGGTTTGCCTAATCGTAGGATGTTATTAACATTTTTAAATCAACAGGTGTTGAGTTCTGATCGGCAGCATAATCATTTTGCATTGATGTTTTTAGATTTGGATTTCTTTAAAGAGATTAACGACACCTTGGGCCATGACATGGGTGATGTGTTGTTACTTGAAACAGCAGATCGTCTAAAAAAATGCGTACGAGAGACCGATATCGTCGCCCGCCTTGGTGGTGATGAATTTACCATTGTGTTGACGGCCCTTGAGGATACTCATGGTGTGGACCGTGTTGCACAGCAAATACTTAACCGACTTGCAGAGCCTTATTTCTTGGGTGATCAAACCGCTTACATTAGTGGCAGTATTGGTATCACCTTATTTCCTGACGATGCAAAGACCACAGAAGCATTGTTAAAAAATGCCGATCAAGCGATGTATTCGGCCAAAACGCATGGCCGTAATCGATTTAATTATTTTACCTCCACAATGCAAGATAATGCACAAAAGCGGATGATGCTGATCCAAGATCTCAAGGTTGCGATTACCCAACAGCAATTTGAGTTGTATTATCAGCCTATTGTGGATTTAAGCAGTCAGCAGGTCATCAAGGCTGAAGCATTATTACGTTGGAAGCACCCGACCATGGGGTTAATTTTGCCTGCAGATTTTATCTCTATTGCCGAAGACACCGGCATGATAATCGATATTGGTAATTGGGTATTTTATCAAGTCAGTGAGTTAGCGGCTCAATGGAAGACACAATTTAATTGTGATATTCAGATCAGTATTAATCTGTCGCCTGTTCAGTTTAGAGACGGGTCGACCGGGGTTAAAGATTGGCTTAAACACATGTCGACACTCGCAATGTCTACCAATAATATTTGTATCGAAATTCCTGAAAGTCTATTACTTGAAACTGAGCCAAATGTCGAGGCTAGGTTATTAGCTTGCAGTGATGCGGGTATGCAAATGTCGCTCGACGATTTCGGAACGGGTTATTCATCGCTTTCCTATTTAAAAAAAATCAAGATTGATTACCTTAAAATTGATCAACGTTTTGTGCGTAATGTGACTGCAGAAAGTAATGATCTGTGTTTGTGCGAAGCGATTATCGTGATGGCCCATAAACTCGGGATGAAAGTGATTGCCAAAGGCGTTGAAACTGAACAACAACGACGTTTATTGGTGTTGGCAGATTGCGATTATGCCCAAGGATATTTATTTTCGAATGCATTATGTCGACACGATTTTGAGCAAAAGTATCTGGTGGTAAAAAGTGGCCTCATTGCCAGTTAGTCAGCTGATATCCCGTTAGTGCGGTTATTAGTTCAAAATCTGCGTGACTGCTGTGATGTTATGGCTAATGTCATACTAGTGCCATCACTAATGTAATAGTTAATGGTGTTTAGATTAGTATATAATAGTGGCCTATTTTTATTTGTTTTATTGAGTCTGTTATGTCATTTACGTCGCTAGGGTTACCGCCATTATTACTAGATGCGGTTAACCAATCTGGGTATCAAACTGCTACTCCTGTCCAACAAGCGGTGATCCCACTAGCGCTAGATGGCCGAGATGTGTTGGCCAGTGCCGAAACCGGTACCGGAAAAACAGCTGCTTTTGCGTTACCTTTGTTAAGCCATTTAATGGCACAAGATCATTTGGACTTATCGCCATCGCACCGTTTACGTGCATTAATCATGACGCCGACACGTGAGTTAGCGATTCAGATTGAACATAATTTAGTTAAATACAGCCAGTTTATCAACCTGACCAGCTTAGCCGTTTATGGCGGCGCGAGTATCAATCCCCAGCGTAAGGCATTAGAGCAAGGCGTGGATGTGTTGGTGGCAACACCAGGACGATTGTTCGATATTATTGGCCAACATGAACTGGATTTATCATCAGTGACCCATCTAGTGATTGATGAAGCTGACCGGATGCTTGACCTTGGTTTTGTTAAAGATATTGAAAAAGTGAAGCGTTTAATTGCCAGACAACATCAAACAATGATGTTTTCTGCGACCTATTCTGAACTAGTTAAAATGCTTGCAGCTAAAATGCTAAACGATCCTGAATATGTGCATGTTGAAACCCAAACTACAGCCGCCAATGTTGCTCAGCAAGTGTATAAAGTGGATACCCGCCGTAAAGCTGAGTTATTATCAGAATTAATTGGCAAACATAATTGGCAGCAAGTGATGGTGTTTACCAGCCGTAAAGAAACGGCAGATCATTTACACCGTGAATTAAGCCTAGACGGTATTAAGTCATCGGTATTTCATGGTGATAAAAGCCAAGGAGCACGCAACCGTGCGTTAGAAGAATTTAAAGCGGGGCAGTTACGGGTGTTGATTGCCACTGATTTGGCCGCTCGAGGGCTTGATATCCAAGCGCTACCAAGGGTCATTAACTTTGAATTACCTGAAGAGTGCGAAGATTATGTTCACCGCGTTGGGCGTACAGGCCGCGCTGGACTTGGCGGTGAAGCGATTTCGCTGGTGAGCCCACAAGAGCTAGAATTACTTACCGCAATTGAGCAACTCATTGAGCAATCATTACCGACTTTGGTGCCAACAGGGTATGAAGAAGGGGCGCCATTACCTGCAAGGTATCGAGATGTAGCGCCAGAAAAGCCCAAAAAGGTGCTTAAGTACAAACGAGGCAAACCGTCGCAAGCCGATGCTAAGCCTACTCGAAAGGGCAAATACGCTAAAGCGAAAAAATGATCACCAAACCGATTAACACTAATATTATTACCGGCTTTTTGGGTGTGGGTAAAACCACGCTCATTGGCCAACTATTAGCTCATAAGCCTAAAGGTGAAGTGTGGGCTGTGTTGGTTAATGAATTTGGCGAAATAGGCATAGATGGCGGGTTGTTAAATGCGACTGTGGCTGGTGGTGATAATCTTGCTACTGAGTCGGGGATGACACCAACAAAGAAGGCGGGTGTCGTTATAAAGGAAGTGCCAGGTGGTTGCCTATGTTGTGTGTCTGGCTTGCCAACACAAGTCGCGATAAATCAGCTTATTCAGCATACTAAACCAGACAGATTGTTGATAGAACCCACTGGGCTCGGGCATCCTGCCGAAATCGCTAAGCTGTTAACATCTGAATATTATCAGCATGTTATTACACTACAGACTAGTGTGTGCCTAGTTGATGCCCGAAAAGTCAGTGATCCGCGCTATCAACAGCATGATACGTTTACTCAGCAATTAACAATGGCTGATGTGCTGCTGGCCAATAAAGCACAAGATTATACCGAAACTGATCATCTGCAATTACAGCAGTTCCTCAGCCAATTACACTTGCAACAGACACCGCTTATTACGGTCGATAATCACTTTACCGATGTTGAGCTGATCCAGCAGATATTATTGCGCTTAAATACGCCGACAAAATATCAACCGCTTAATACTTCTCAACGACTACTGCGTCAAAAATCGCTTACCCAGACATGGCTTTCTAGCGCACCACCGCTGAGTGATATCGATACCCCTGAGTTTTCACCGGCCGGGTTTATTCATAAAACTAATCAAGGCGAGGGCTGTTACAGCAGTGGTTGGATATTCTCTGCGGCGCATTGTTTCCAGTTTGAACGATTTATGGCGTGGGTAGACACGGTTAAATTGGATAAGGTGCTGAGGTTAAAAGCCATTGTTATTACCCGCGATGGGGTGTTGAGCGTGAATATGGTGGATAATAAGTTAAAGCTCGATGAACTTGATGATGCGCTAGATACACGGGTTGAAATTATTAGTGATATGCCACTCGATGATAAGCTTTTGCAACAACAATTGCTGGGGTGTTTATTGGTTTAGTTTTTGCTATAACTTCGTTTTTGTAATGATTTTAGTTACAGGTAAGCGTTTAGTTATCCGTATTCAATAAATCGTTGGCAGTATTCAATAAAATAAGGGCATTGATATGATATCAATGCCCTTATTGTTTACGCTATTTACTGTGATTGTCCGTTAGTTTAACGAGTACATTCTTCTAGTAAATAGGCTAAATGGCGGTAAGAAATACCACTGTGTTGGGTTAAGCCGACTTCACACATACGGTTGGAGTAGTAACCTTCTTTAATATCCGCAGGAATAAGCTTTTTAATGTTGCGCAATGCGCTGGCGTTAATTTCTGGCTTGTACAAGCCTTTTTCACCCGCATAACCACAACAGGTGATCTCTGCAGGTAATTGCACACCTTGAGCACAGGCGTCAGCAATGGCTTGCTGATACGGCTCTAGCTTCATCTTACGGACACTACAACCCTGATGTAAGGTGATGTTTCTAGGTATTTTAGTGATAGTCATGTTAGGTAACATCTTGTCGTGCATAAACTCGACTAAATCGGTAATTTGTACTTTAGGATTACCGGTTAATGTGCGATAGGTACAAGACGTTCCATCAATGACCACAGGGACTTTGCCATTGTCTGACTGTTTACTCAGTGCTTCGATGAGTTCATCGCGCTTAGCATCGGCATTTTTGAAATCACCTTTTGATTCCCACATCTGACCGCAACATATATGACGGGTATTGTCTGGGACGATCACATTGTAGCCAGCACGTTCAAGCAAGGTGATAACCACTTCAGATAGCGTGCGGTTATCAGGATCTTTCGGTGTTGGGCCAAATGTTCTGCCGCCACAAGAAGGGAAGTACAGCACGCTTGGCTGTCCCGGTATATGCTTGGATGGCTTAGCCACTTTGCCACCTTTAGGGAAGTCTGGATTCCAATAAGGCACTTCTTTAGTAATTAAACGACCTGCTTTCATTAATGAGCCGGTGATGCTATCACCCGTCACTTTATGCAGAATGCCTAAAATATCAAAACCTGTGCTGATCACTTGGTTTACCGCACCAAAATGATTGGCTTGGAAGTCGAGCACTTTTTGTTCTGTGGTGGTGATGTAAGGTGTGCGCAGTTTACGCACCAAATTACCCATGCTGTTGTCAACTGGGCAGGCTATAGTACATAGCTGACAGGCTGCACAGGTATCAACCACATCATATTTGGCACTGGCACGCATTTCTGCGGCGGCTTTTTTATCACCCGATTGCTCTAAACGTTCAATTTCACGCAGAACAGCAATACGCTGACGAGGCGAGAAGTTCAGGGCTGTTGTCGGACAGGTCTTTTCACAAAAACCACACTCAATACATTTATCAACAAAGTCATCAACGACTGGACAAGGCTTAATATTTTTAACGTGTACTAGCTTGTCATCATTGAGAAGAACCCCAGGGTTTAACAATTTACTTGGGTCGAAAATCTGCTTGATTTGCTTCATTAAGGTGTAAGCGTCGCTGCCCCATTCCATTTCAACAAAGGGAGCTACGGCCCGGCCTGTACCATGTTCGGCTTTCATCGAACCATCGTACTTATTGACCACCATTTCAGCGACATCTTGCATGAAGTCTTGGAAACGATTGATATCGTTTTGTGAGGCAAATGTCGGCGTGATCATAAAGTGGAAGTTACCGGCTAATGCATGGCCATAAATCACCCCTTCTGGGTAATTGTGTTTATGGAATAGTGCAGTTAAGTCTGCCGCAGCACTGGCTAAGTGTTTTACTTCGAATGCAACATCTTCAATAATGACCGATGTGCCCTTAGGTCTTGCGCCGCCAATAATTGGGAACAAACCAGAACGCATTGCCCAATATTTGCCATAAACAGCTGCATCATTGGTGAATTCAGTGGGACGTTCGGTGTCAATGTGGGCGATTTTTTTAATCACATCTTTAGTGTATTGTACTAAGGTCTCTGGATCGTTAGCACGAGACTCGATTAATAAAATAGCTGAGCCTTCTGGTAAACTACTTAGCCACTCAGGCATGCCCGTTTTACCGGTAACCGATTTAATTGATGCCCAGTCGAGCAATTCTGCTGCGGCTACACTATCGCCTATAATCAGTGGTATTGCGCTTGCGGCATCATCCATGCTGAAGAATACTGCCATGGCAGAAGCTTTAAACTTGGCTTCTTCAACCGTGTGATAAGTCACTTCATTAACAAAAGCGAGCGTGCCTTCTGAACCGACAATCAAGTGATTAATCAGCTCAAAGGGATCACTGAAGTCTGTGAGGGCATTAATACTGTAACCCGTGGTGTTCTTAATTGAGAACTTTTTACGGATGCGGGCAGACAGGGTTGGATTCTGTTGAGTTAATTGCGCTAGACTAGTTAATGCGGTAATTAACGTAGCATGTGACTGGCTAAACGCCGCTTTAGACTCTGGGCAACCCGTATCGAGTTCAGTCCCATCGGCAAATATTAATTTAGCCGACTTAATGGTTTGATAACTGTTTTGCGCCGTACCACAACACATGCCAGAGGCATTGTTCGCCACTATACCTGCAATTTGCGCCGAGGCTAATGTGGCCGGGTCGGGACCAATCTTTTTATTAAAGGGTTTTAACGCCAAATTCGCGTCAGAACCATACACCGCAGCCCCAAGGGTTATTGAGGTTCTATCTTCACTGATATCAATGTTTCTAAAACCATCATGGCCCAAAATAAGTAAAATGCCTTCACCAATTGCCTGGCCCGATAAACTCGTACCCGCAGCGCGAAAGGTCACTGGCACATTATGTATTCTGGCGATGTTAAGGGTTATTTTAACTTGTTCCGGAGTATCTGCGTGTACCACAATTTCAGGTACGATACGAAAGTAACTGGCATCAGTTGACCAAGCAAAACGACGCACAGGATCATTAGATACGGCGTGTTTGCCTAGTTGTGACGTTAACGTATCCATCACTTCTTTATAATTAATAGTCATAACATGCTCTCTTAACACTCGAATGAATAGCAGGCACTGCATGCCTGCTGCTGTTGTTGTTGTATTGCTATCGTTAGAATAGAAGCAACTTTATTGTGAATTAAAATCCACCCCAGAAAAAAGCAATAGTGCCTGCCACTAAGGCATAACCTAGTGCGATAGGCATTGTTTTACGAATAATTTCAGACTCTCGTCCTGCCATTCCCACCACAGTTGCCGCAGCAACGACGTTCATGACACACATCATGTTGCCCGCATTAGCACCAATACCTTGTAAGGCTAGGGCCATTGCATGTTTCATCCCGATATTATCGGCAACAGTATACTGTAGGCCTGAGAACATCATGTTTGAGAACGTAGCAGAACCCGACAAGAATGCACCAAAGATACCCACAATAGGTGAAACCCAAGCCCAAACTGAGCCCATGCTGTTGGCAAGTAAGTCTGCTAATGCAACCGGCATTGACGCTAGACCTGCGCCATTCTCACCTGAATTTAAGAATATTTTCACCATAGGTACAGATGCACCTAATGAAATAATAGTCGGTAGCATTGATTTGCAAGACACTGTGATTGATTGCTTCATGGCGGTAGGTTTCATTTTGAATAATACGAAACCAATTAAGCATACAATAATAAAGAAGGCACCTGGAGCATATAGCGTGGCAAAGCCTGCTTTAAGCTCTGTACCTAATAAACCAGTCCAACTAATGTTAAAGCTTAGTAACCAGCTCTTAAATGGAGCAATAACACGAGATAAGACTAACAACGCCGCCATAATGATGTATGGAGACCAAGCGGCAAGTTGTGTGAATTTTACCGGTGTTTGGTTAAGTGCTGTATCTTCATCTGATTTATTGTCATTTTCGCTAAAGTCACACCAAGGTTTTGATGGTAGTAACCAGCCTTTTCTAGCGACAGGAATAACTAACGCCATACCCACAAGTGCACCAATAACAGAAGGGAACTCAGGACCGGCAACATAGTTAATTAACCATGCTGGTATGGTAAAGGCAAAACCAGCAAATAAGGCAAATTTCCAAACTTGTAAGCCTTCCATGATGGATTTATTACGACCGAAGAAGCCGGTCAATACACAAACCATCACTAACGGAATTAATGAACCGGTAATTAAGTCAATGGTGATCATATGTTGAGCGATATACTGTGCATAACCTGCAAAGGTACCACCATGTTCAGCAATTTGAGCAGCAGCCATGTTAACGCCGCCCTCAGTTAGACCTTGATCCATACCAAACAATACCGGTAAACCAATCGCCCCAAACGATACGGATGTAGAGTCACCAATTAACGCGACAACTGCTGCGCCAATAGGTGGTACACCTAATAATACCAGTAGTGGTGCACCGATTGCTGCCGGAGTACCGAAGCCAGCTGAGCCTTCAATAAACGAGCCAAACAACCAGCAAATAATGATTACCTGAACACGGGAATCAGCGCTGATGTTAGTAAAACCTGCGCGGATGGTGTCCATAGCACCAGAATATTTAAGCGTATTTAACAAAAACACTGCGCCAAAAATGATGGTAAGCGGTGTTAATGCTGCGAGAAGACCTTCGACCACGGATGCCGCAAGAAGTTGCGTATCCATTTGCCAAATAAACAATGCTGCAAGGCCCGTAACAACCATAGATATGGGCATTGCTTTGGACGCTGGCAAGCGCATTAGAACTAAAAAGACCATTACGCTAATAATGGGCGTTAAGCTTGCTAGTAACTGTAATATTGTCATGCATACCTCTGCCTATAAGTGGGTATAAGTTGTTATTATTTGTTAGCATTTCGCTAACTAGGGCGTAATAGACGTTATTTAAGTGTTAAATGTGTTGATCGAGATCATTTAACATACGAGAAAGTTTGTTGGCCGACGAAATTGTGAGGCTTGTCATGTATAGGGTTGCATGCGAGTGTTCAAGGTCACATCTTTTGAGGGCACAAAAGTTCAAATACGGTAAAACCAAACGAGTCATCGATTGGGTTTACAATATAATTAATTAGTGGTTGTTAATGTGAAGAAGCTCACTAGATAAGAGAAAGTGTTGTGACGGGAGTCAAATGTTAGAAAAGTTTACTTCCCCAACCTAATTTGTTACGTAACACATGGAAGTAATTGTGTCCTTTGGGATGGATGAGTCTTAGGCGTTCGTTCGAGCGGCGAATAAAGATTTCATCACCAGGTAATACCGCTAAATGGACATGGCCATCACAACTGACTTCGAGATTTTCCCCATTATCAGGCGATACCACTAATTTAATGATGCTACATGCATCGACGACAATGGGTCGACAAGATAAGGTATGAGGAAACATAGGCACTAAAATAAGCGCCTGAAGATTAGGGGTTAAAATTGACCCGCCAGCTGACAAAGAATAAGCCGTAGAACCTGTTGGCGTGGAGACAATCATCCCATCAGCGCGCTGGCTATACATAAATTGCTCATCGATATAAACTTCAAACTGGATCATATGAGCAATTTTACCAGGGTGAAGCACTGCTTCATTCACCGCGGTATTGCTGGAGGTTATTTTACCGTGGCGGTGAACTTCAGCCTCAAGTAAAAAACGATGTTCAGTTTCAAATTCTCCACCCAATACTTTAGACAAGGCTTCTTCGAAGTTATCGGGAGGTAAATCGGTTAAAAAGCCTAAATTGCCGCGGTTTACGCCAATCACTGCAACATTGAAACGAGCCAATACCCTGGCAGCACCTAGCATGTTACCATCACCGCCAACCACGATGGCTAAATCACAATGCTCACCCATTTCAAGTAGGTCCATTGAACAAACATCAGGGTCTAGCTCTGCAGATATTCGTCCTTCAACGATAACCTTAAAACCCTGCATGCTTAACCAATGATGCAATCGAGTTATGGTTAGGTTAGTCCCTTGATGATGTGGTTTACCGATGAGTCCGATTGTCTTGAACATTTTAGTCATATTCGCGTTTGTTATGCCTTTAGGCCTTGAAACATAAGAATTGATCCCCATAATATACTCAAACTTATTATAAGTGTGAGTTTTGCTGTTAATTTCTCAGTAAATGGACACTTTATTTATTGTCGTAGAATACCAAATTACGCATTTTTTAGCTGGAGTGAAAATGAGCAACGAATCGAACAACACATCGCAAGATCAAGTGGAAGACGTGGAAACACCTGAAGTCGTGGCTGATGACGCAAGTTTGATAGATGAATTAACCCAAGCAAATTTTCGCATTGAAGAATTAGAGCAACTATTGGCTGAGTCTGAAACTGCGTTAGCTGAACGTAAAGATGTTGAAGTGCGCGCGGCGGCTGAAACACAGAATATTCGTACTCGCGCGGCAAAAGATGTCGAGCAAGCACGTAAGTTTGCCTTGGAAAAGTTTGCTAACGAACTGTTACCTGTCATCGATAATATGGAACGTGCCTTACAGGGCACTAATCCTGAAGATGAGGCGACCAAAGCGATTTATGAAGGTGTCGATCTGACCATGAAAGGCTTTTTAACCTCAGTTGAGAAGTTTGGTGTGACTCAGGTTAATCCACAAGGTCAAGCATTTAACCCTGAACATCATCAAGCTATTGGTATGCAGCCCAGTGCTGAGTATCCTGCTAACACTGTCATGATGGTAATGCAGAAAGGTTACTTATTAAATGATCGTTTATTACGTCCTGCTATGGTGATGGTATCTCAAGGCGGCGCAAGTGTGGATGTTGAAGCTTAACGCGTTGACGTCAACATTTTCTGCTAGAGACGAGAACCATTAGCACTAGATGAATAAACACTAGTGCAATAGACACAAAAAAGGACTGAATTTCAGTCCTTTTTTATTGGCATCAACTATCAGTCATCATCACAAAAGCATTAAGCTATAAACGCTTGGATCTGCGCTAAAATCCCTGCAGCATCAAGTTGCAGTTCTGCAGTAATTTCATCTGGTGCGCCGTGTTGAATAAACTCATCTGGCAAACCAATTTGTAGTACAGGCTTTACGATACGCATTTTGTGTAATGCTTCAAGCACTCCAGAACCTGCGCCGCCCATAATGGCGTTTTCTTCAACGGTAATGATAACATCATGGCTATTTGCGAGCTGTTCAAGCAAGCTTAAATCAAGTGGCTTAACAAAGCGCATATCGGCGACGGTCGCATCCAGTTTTTCTGCTGCGTCTGTCGCTGCGGCAAGTGTGGTGCCAAAGTTTACAATGGCAATTTTTTGCCCTTGACGCGTTAAGACCCCTTTACCGATAGGTATTTTCGTCATATGTTCAACTTGTTCTGCACCGGTCGCAAAACCTCGAGGGTACCGCACTGCGGTAGGGCCATCTTGATAACAATAACCGGTATAGAGCATTTGACGGCATTCGTTTTCATCTGATGGCGCCATAATGATCATATTGGGAACACAGCGCATAAAGCTTAAATCGAACGCACCTTGATGTGTAGGGCCATCAGCGCCAACAATGCCACCACGATCGATGGCAAACAATACAGGCAAGCGTTGCAAAGCCACGTCGTGGATAAACTGGTCATATCCGCGTTGTAAAAAAGTTGAGTAAATCGCCACTACAGGTTTTAACCCTTCGCAGGCAAACCCTGCAGATAACGTTACTGCATGCTGTTCAGCAATAGCCGCATCGAAATATTGTTTTGGGAATCGTTGTGAAAATTCAACCATCCCAGAACCTTCACGCATAGCCGGTGTAATCGCGACTAACTTGTCGTCTTGTTCCGCCATGTCGCATAACCATTTACCGAACACTTCCGAGAATGTCGGTAAACCTGGTTTAGTTGTGGGTTTTTTAAATTGGCTTGGATCGAATTTAGGCACCGCGTGCCAGCCAATCGGATCTTTTTCCGCAGGCTCATAACCACGACCCTTTTTGGTCATGATATGCAACATTTGTGGGCCTTTGAGGTTGCGCATATTGCGCATAGTTTCAACGAGCGAATCGACATCGTGACCATCAATTGGGCCGATATAATTGAACCCTAACTCTTCAAATAATGTTGCGGGCACCACCATGCCTTTAAGATGTTCTTCAGTGCGTTTAGCCATTTCTTTAATGACAGGCAGGCCTTTAAGCACTTTTTTACTGTTTTCTCTAATGGTGGTGTAAAAACGACCTGACATAAGCTGGGCAAGGTGATTGTTGAGTGCGCCAACATTTTCAGAAATCGACATTTCATTATCATTGAGCACCACAAGCATATCATTGTGTAAATCGCCCGCATGATTCATGGCTTCAAATACCATACCGCCTGTCATGGCACCATCGCCAATAACGGCCACAACTTTTCTCCCAACCGCTTCTTTTTCTGCGGCTATCGCCATCCCCAATGCTGCACTGATAGACGTGCCTGAGTGACCGACACTAAAGGTGTCATATGGGCTTTCCTCACGCCATGGGAATGGATGCAGACCATTTTTTTGTCGAATGGTGTGCATTTGTTCGCGGCGATCAGTGAGGATTTTATGTGGGTAAGCTTGATGTCCTACATCCCACACTAACCGATCAAATGGGGTGTTGTAGACATAATGAAGTGCCACAGTTAATTCAACTGTGCCTAAGCCAGAAGCAAAATGTCCGCTTGAAATACCAACGGACTGAAGTAAGAATTGTCTCAATTCATCAGAGACTTGTGGAAGTAAACCTTGAGGTAACTTCCTTAATTCTTCTGGTGTATTAGCTTTCGCTAGTACTGGAAATTTAGAAATATCAAAAATCATAGCGAGATTTTCTGACTCTTTATTATAATCTTCGCTCAATAATATAGTGGGCGAAGTCTGCAATTAACTGACTATTATATGGTAATTTAGTCAGCGCTGATAGTGCATCTTGTATTAGTTGTTCTGCACAGGCTTTGGCACCATCGAGACCTAATAGTTTAGGAAAAGTGCTTTTGTTGGATTGTTCATCACTGCCTTGAGGTTTGCCTAACTCTTCGGTGCTTGCGGTAATATCTAAGATATCGTCTTGCACTTGAAAGGCCAATCCAAGGCTTTGGGCGTATTTCATCATCAGTTGATAGTGCTCATCGGGTAAATCTGCCGCAATTAAAGCAAGTTCGACGGCACAACTGATTAACGCGCCGGTTTTTTTATTATGTAATTCGGTTAATCGGTCTAAATCTATACGGTGATCGGTGGCACTCAGATCAATCGCTTGCCCACCGCACATTCCTCGATATCCAGAGGCTTTTGCTAATGCCCTGACCATGGCCAATTGTTGTTCAGGTCGTAAATCGTTACACGGTGCGGTGATTATTTCAAAGGCCAATGTTTGCAGCGCGTCACCAGCTAAAATGGCGTTAGCTTCATTAAATGCAATATGAACCGTGGGTTGACCGCGTCGGAGTGCATCATTGTCCATGGCCGGTAAGTCATCGTGTATTAACGAGTAAGCATGAATACACTCAATGGCTGCGGCGGCTTTATCAAGTGCATTAATATTGACGCCAAGCATGTCACCCACACTGTAGACCAAAAATGGCCTAATGCGTTTGCCGCCTAATAATGCACCATGAAGCATTGCCGCCTTTAAGTCTGGTGCAGCACCATCAAGCTGGCTTAAATGCGCGTTAAGAATAGTATTAACGCGCTTTTGGTATTTTGTTATCGCTTTAGCTAACACGTATCAAGACCTATTATTCAATAACACTATGTTGACGATTATTCACTTTCTATAGTGAACGGTGCTAATTCAGCATCATCTTCATTTAATAAGATAGAGACTTTTTGCTGTGCTTGTTCAAGCTTTCCTTGGCTTTGACGGACTAACTTAATGCCTCGCTCAAATTGTTTAAGCGCGTCATCGAGCGACACTTCACCTTGCTCTAAATGAGCAACAATGGTTTCAAGCTCAGTTAATGATTGTTCAAAACTGAGATTTTCTGGTTTTTTAGCCACGATTATTATTCCTTTCATTCAGCGTGAGACAAGGTATATCAGCCCAGCGTATCGGTCAAATACAGTCGCTGGTTATTTGCTCAACAGCACGCTTTGTTATTGAATTTTGTTTAGAATGTGCAAAACAGGCTAAACTTGCGCCAAGTTTGACCGATAAGACGTTAGGGTTTGAAATAGATAGCGTAAATTAGTATTGAATTTTTTACTGTAATACATAACGATGGGCAATGTGATTTGCATCAATAGATGCCAGAATGTTCGAGTTATTTAATTTGTACGAACAGCGCGATAAAATCGCACAAATAAGCAGCGTGATGACTGCGATTGAGGAGAGGTTGTGGATTTAGCTACCCTAATAGGTATTATCGGTGCTTTTGCATTTATTATTGGCGCGATGATCACCAGTGGTGGTCTCGGATTATTTATCGATGTACCGTCAATTTTGATTGTTGTAGCAGGCTCTTTATTTGTAGTGATGATGAAATTTAACCTAAAGCAATTTTTGGGTTCGATAAAGATTGGTATGAAAGCCTTCATGTTTAAATTAGATAAACCTGAGGATTTGATTGAGCAGTCTGTCACTATGGCTGATGCTGCCCGTAAAGGCGGATTTTTAGCATTAGAAGAGGCGGTCATTACCAACAGTTTTATGCAAAAAGCTATCGATATGTTAGTTGATGGTCATGATGGTGAAGTGGTGCGTAACGCGCTTGAAAAAGATATTGCGTTGACCGAAGATCGCCACAATACTGGGATTAGTATTTTTAAAGCCATGGGTGATGTAGCCCCCGCGATGGGAATGATTGGTACGCTGGTTGGTTTGGTGGCGATGTTATCTAATATGGATGATCCAAAATCGATAGGGCCCTCAATGGCGGTTGCATTGTTAACCACTCTTTATGGTGCGGTAATTGCCAACATGATCGCCATCCCAATGGCGGATAAATTATCATTGCGGATGAATGAAGAATTGCTTAACCGAAATTTAATTATGGACGCGGTATTAGCGATTCAAGATGGACAAAACCCCCGGGTGATTGAAGGCTTCTTGAAAAATTACTTGACTGAAAAATCCCGTGAAATCGATACAACGGACGGAGAGTAACTCATGGCTAAGGCCAAGTGTGATTGTCCTCCTGCGGGTGCCCCAAAATGGCTGGCCACCTTTGCTGACCTAATGTCCTTGCTGATGTGTTTCTTCGTGTTGCTGTTAGCGTTCTCTGAAATGGACGTGATGAAGTTTAAACAAATCGCCGGCTCAATGAAGTATGCATTTGGGGTACAGAACAAAGTTGAAGTAAAAGACATTCCTAAGGGGACATCGGTTATCGCGCTTGAATTTCGCCCTGGTAGACCCGATCCCACGCCAATTGAGATCATTAATCAACAAACCAATGAAATGACTCAACCGACCATTGAATATCAGGCCGGTGAAGAGGACAGTGCGGGGGGTACTCAAAAGCAAAGTGGTGAACAGCGTGGTGGTAATGCCGCTGCTACGGCCCAGCAAGAAGCTGAAGCCATTAAAAAAGCGGCCGCATCTGCACAAGAAAATATTAACGATCAAGTGAAAAAAATGGCTGAGAAACTCAACGAAGAAATTGTTGATGGTGCCATTGAAATTGAATCTTTAGGTCAGCAAATTATAATTCGTATTCGTGAGAAAGGCTCATTTACTTCTGGATCTGGCTTTTTACAACCTAAGTTTAAACCGATTGTGCGTTCAATTGGTGAGTTATTAAAAGATGTTCCTGGGATTGTTACGGTATCGGGTCATACTGACGGTGCTGATATCAGTAATGAGCTTTATAGTTCAAACTGGGCGCTATCAAGTCAACGTGCTGTTTCGGTGGCTCATGAATTAAGAACAGTCACTGGTTTTGATGAATCAAGGATGAAAGTGGTTGGGGAGGCTTCTAATCGACCTTTGGTGCCCAATGATTCTAAAGAGAATAGGGCTCGAAATCGGCGTGTTGAAATTGCCATTGAACAAGGTAAAGCGAAACAATCGAATGAAATTATAGTGACTCAATAGCTCGTCATCAAAGGATAGCCATAAGCGCAATCTCTGCAGGTTACAGAGATTGCGCTTTTTTGTATTAGAAATGTGCTGTAACAGCGGTTTTGCTGAGAAATAACAGATAAAAAAGTGAATATGTTTGGTTAATAGGCATCATTTGGTATAATCCGCGAATTATTGCTTACGCTTTGTTATATGCTGGATTACCTATGTTAATCAAGTAGAGAAGTTTTTGCTGTTTTTTTTATTTATTATCAAAGTGTTACCATCTTTTTATCTAGCAATGCCGAATGCTGAGCTATTGTGGTGGTGATACCTGCGGACGCCTCATGAAGTTTATTGTAAAGCTGTACCCTGAAATTATGATGAAGAGCAAGTCGGTAAGAATGCGCTTTACCAAAATGCTCGAAACCAATATCCGTAATGTACTTAAAAAAGTGGATGACGATGCCAAAGTACAACGTTTATATGATCGTATTTTAGTTAATGTACCTGCCGATAAACCGGAATTATGTGATGCTTTTGCAGAGCGTTTAGCTTGCATTCCAGGTATTGCTCACGTTGTGCAAGTGAGTGAGTACAGTTTTGATTCGATAGATCATATTTATCAGCAGGCTTTACCAAGGTATCGTGATGAAATTGCAGGTAAAACATTTTGTGTTCGCGTAAAACGTTCTGGTAATCATGATTTTAATTCAATCGATGTTGAGCGTTATGTGGGTGGCGGATTAAACCAGCACACAGAGGCGCTTGGGGTAAAGCTTAAAAACCCTGATGTGACCGTTAATCTTGAAATCAATCAAGATAAGCTTTACATGGTCGAGCGTCGTATTGAAGGACTAGGCGGTTTCCCTATGGCGACCCAAGAAGATGTCTTGTCGCTTATTTCGGGCGGTTTTGATTCTGGCGTGTCGAGTTTTCAGTTTATTAAGAAAGGTGCGCGTACCCATTATTGTTTCTTTAATTTAGGTGGCGCTCAACACGAAATTGGTGTTAAGCAAGTGGCTTATCACTTGTGGAAAAAGTATGGTGAGTCGCACAAAGTACGTTTTGTGTCAGTGCCATTCGAGCCTGTGGTTGAAGAGATCCTTGAACGTATTGATAACGGTCAGATGGGGGTTGTACTTAAGCGTATGATGATGCGTGCTGCAACGCGTATTGCGGATAAATTCGGTATTCAAGCGTTAGTCACGGGAGAAAGCTTAGGTCAGGTATCGAGTCAAACGCTGACCAACTTGAATGTGATTGACCGCAGTACTGAGTTATTGATTTTACGCCCACTTATCGCAATGGACAAACAAGACATTATTAATCAGAGCCGTGTGATTGGTACTGAAGAATTTGCTAAGTCTATTCCTGAGTATTGTGGTGTTATTTCACAAAAGCCGACGGTTAAAGCGGTATTGTCTAAGATTGAAGCTGAAGAGCTTAAGTTTTCTGAAGACTTGATTGATCGCATCATTGAGTCTGCAGTGGTGATGGATGTTCGTGATATTGAAGCGGAGATGGATCAACAAGTGACTGAAACCGAAACAGTTAAAGATGTGGCGTCAGGCGAAATCATTATTGACGTTCGTGCACCTGAAGAAGAAGAAAAAGATCCATTATCAATTGATAATGTGATGATTAAAGCGATCCCATTCTTTAAATTAGCGACCCAATTTGCTGATTTAGATAGCTCTAAAACGTATCTATTATATTGTGATCGTGGGGTAATGAGTAAACTGCAGGCCTTATACCTTGTTGAGAAGGGCTATACGAACGTAAAAGTGTATCGTCCTTAGACTTTGTGTGAGTGATGCTGTCGATTATGACCGTATCCACCCTAATCGCCCGCATAAAAAACCGCATTGAATGCGGTTTTTTTATGCGGGCGATACGACCATGTCGGCGTTATTTAAATCGGTAAGTTAATGTACCTAAATGCTGGCTAATAAACGGTTATCACCTTCGAAGACGCTTCGCTGCTAGATGCTAGAAATAGGGCGCCTGCGGCTGCGAAAATTTAGATGACAATTTAAGAGCCTAGAGCGCTACGCTGCTAGGACGCTACGCGGCTAGAGGCTATACAATCAACAGCCAAGCAGTGCTAGATGACAAGCCAATATCCTAGTCGCGCAGCGACTCAATCTTAGCAGCGAAGCTGTCCCTAGAAGCGCAGCGATCCTAGCAGGACAAAGTCCGCTCTAGCAGCGAAGCGAACCTAGCAATGACGAAGTCACGTCCTAGAAGCGCAGCGATCCTAGCAGGACGAAGTCCGCTCTAGCAGCGCAGCGACCCTAGTGATGTTGTCAATGATGCTAATTTACCCAAACACAGTGTGCTTTACAAACGACATAAAAATAACGATAATCATTAGAAAAACTAATTAAAAATGAGGGGTTGATCACTATGTCTAAACGATTACCGCCTTTGAATGCTGTTAAAGCATTTGAAGCTGCAGCAAGACATTTGAGCTTTACCCGCGCCGCAGAAGAGTTGTTTGTCACTCAGGCTGCAGTGAGTCATCAGATTAAAGCATTAGAAGATTTTTTAGGGCTAAAGCTGTTTAGACGTAAAAATAGATCCTTATTGTTAACAGAAGAAGGCCAAAGTTATTTTCTGGACATTAAAGATATTTTTATTGAGCTAGGGGAGGCGACTAATCGTCTGCTTGCCCGTAGTGCGGTAGGATCGTTAACGGTCAGTATGTCTCCAAGTTTTGCTATTCAATGGTTAGTACCACGTTTAGCTAAGTTTAGCGAAAAAAATCCTGATATTGATGTGCGTATTAAAGCCGTTGATAGTAATGCTAATTCGTTAACCGACGATGTAGATGTTGCCATTTATTACGGCCAAGGTAATTGGCCTGGATTACGCGCCGATAAACTGCGTAACGAAGTGTTGATCCCTGTCTGTTCGCCATTATTACTCAATAGTGCTAAACCGTTAGCTCAACCCAGTGATTTAAAATTCCATACCTTGTTACATGATTCAAACCGTCAAGATTGGCAGGCATGGTTTAGACAGTGTGGCGTGAGCGATATTAATGTCAATCAAGGGCCTATATTTAGCCATTCCTCATTAGTGCTTCAAGCAGCAGTGCATGGCCAAGGTGTGGCATTAGGTTATAGCGTACTTGCCAGACCTGATATCAAGGCTGGGCGCTTAGTGTGCCCGTTTTCTGAGGTGTTGGTGAGCAAAGAGGCTTATTACTTAGTGTGTCAACAAAACCATTCTGAGATAGGTAAAATTTCAGCCTTTAGAGAATGGATGTTGGATATGTTTGCAGAGGAGTCGCGAAGTGAGTTGCTTAGCGGATAATACGCCTTTGTTAGCCCATGATTATCTGTTACAAGGTCCTAAAAGTGACACTTTGATTGTTTTTGCTCATGGTGCTGGGGCTAATATGCATCATCAATATATGACTTCGATGACCGATAAGTTAATCGCTCAAGGCTATCAAGTATACCGCTTTAATTTCTTGTATATGCAAGCCAATATGCAAGATGGTAAACGTCGTCCGCCTGATCGAGCGCCTAAATTACTCGCGCACTATGAACAAGTTCTCATGGATATTGAGCAGAAGATGGCGCTTGGCCTGATCAATTGCCAGCGGATTATCCTGATGGGTAAGTCAATGGGCGGTCGTATGTCGGCGATATTGGCCAGCACAGATCATCAACTACAGCAGCCACTTATTGCCGATGTCGTCAATAAAATTACTGCAGTAGTGTGTTTGGGATACCCTTTTATTCCGCTAAAAGGTGGCGAGCCACGACTTGCGCCGATTCAACACAATTCTCACCCGATGTTAATTGTTCAAGGTGAGCGAGATAAATTTGGCGATCTTCAACAAGTACCCAATTGGGCTTTGGGTGAACATGCAGAAGTCTGTTGGATTAGTGATGGCGATCATAGTTTGCAACCGCGAAAATCTTCTGGTTATACCCTTGAGGGCAATCTTAATCATGCCATCGAGAATATTAGTCAGTTTATTACCCGAGTAGGTTAATGCTGTAACGCTATGTTTTACGCATATGCGGTGTCTACTTTGCTGATAGCTTGATCAACCCCGGCATCAATATTAACACTACATGAATACTAACGGTGATGGTTTAAGTCACGAAAATCAGCTTGCTTCAATAGTATGATGCATTGTCGATTTATGTTGTATGAGGTTAAGTAAAATGAATAAAGGTCTATTATTATTTGCCACATTAAGTGGTTTTATGGCGGTAGCACTGGGTGCTTTTGCTGCTCATGGGCTTAAAACTATCGCACCACCGGAATTAGTGAGTATTTTTAAGTTAGGAGTCGATTACCAGTTTTATCATACCTTCGGACTGATTGCATTGGCATTTTCCGCCCATTGGATCCCGTCAAAATTGATTAATTGGGCCGCTTACAGTTTCATTGCTGGGATCATATTGTTTTCTGGTTCATTATACCTTTATGCCTTTACTGGTGCTAAATGGATTGGCCCAATAACGCCAATAGGTGGTTTATGTTTCCTCGTGGGTTGGTTGTTATTTGCCGCGGCGATTTGGCATACAAAATCAGTAGAATAATGGCTTGGCTAAATTCTCCCTCCTCGAGCATTTTTGAGTATAATAGCGTGATTATTGTCTCGCTATTATGCGAATATCCTTACGCTAAGGCTCCAAATGAAAAACCTATTCCTATTTTGCCGCTCAGGCTATGAAAAAGACTGTGCAGCAGAAATTCAACAACGTGCCGCTGAGTTAAATGTTGATGGTTTCGTTAAAACCAATATCAACGATGCTTATGTGATATTTCAATGTTTTGACAAAAATGGTGCCGATACTTTAGCTAAGGAATTGGAACTTGGATCATTGATATTTGCTCGGCAAATGTTTGCTGCGGGCGAGTTATTGATTGATTTACCTGAGCAAGATCGTGTGGGACCGATAGTCGCCTCACTAGCCGATTTGTCGAAGTGTGGTGAGTTGCGTGTTGAAACGCCTGACACCAATGAAGCCAAAGAATTATCCGCATTCTGTCGGAAATTGACGGTACCGTTACGCCAAAGTTTAAAAAAGAGCGGCGCGCTACTGAGTACTGAAAATGGCCGTCGTCCGATTATTCATGTGTGTTTTATTGCACCGGGTAAAGCGTACACAGGTTATTCGTTAAGCCATAATAGTTCACCTCATTTTATGGGGATCCCTCGCTTAAGAATGGCTGCAGATGCTCCGAGTCGCTCAAGCCTGAAATTGGATGAAGCATTTGGCGTGTTCTTAACGAAAGAAGAGCAAGAAACACGTTGTCGCAGTGGCTTAAATGCAGTTGATTTAGGCGCTTGCCCTGGAGGGTGGACTTATCAATTGGTCCGCCGCGGAATGATGGTTGCTGCAGTCGATAACGGTCCGATGGATCCTAAATTAATGGATTCGGGCCAAGTAAAGCATTACCGTGCTGACGGTTTTCGTTTTGAACCACCACGTAAAAATATTTATTGGTTGGTATGCGATATGGTTGAAAAACCGGCTCGGGTTGCAGAACTGATGGAAGCATGGGCGATTAATGGTTGGTTTAAAGAAGCGATTTTTAATCTTAAATTACCCATGAAGAGCCGCTATAAAGAAGTCAGCGTTATTTTAGAAACGATAGGCACCATTTTAACTGAAAATGAAATCGATTTTAAAATACAGTGTAAGCATCTTTATCATGATCGTGATGAAGTAACGGTTCATTTATGGATTTTCCCTGAAAAGGGCGTGAGCTACGCATAACCTTGCTAGCGCACATCTAACAAAAAGCCCCATATGTCATGCATATGGGGCTTTTTAGTCATGACTTATAAGATAAATAAGTCATTAACCTAATCATAAAGAATTATGCTAAACGATCAAGCACTGCTTGAGTGAAGTCGGTTGTACCGTGAGTGCCACCTAAATCGCGAGTGGTACGGTCACCTTCTTCAATAACAGCAGCTACAGCACTGCGGATCATCTCAGCTTTATCTGACATGCCTAAGTATTCTAGCATTTGAATCGACGCTAAAATAACTGAGGTAGGGTTCGCTAAATTTTTACCTGCAATATCGGGTGCACTACCATGTACCGCTTCAAAAATAGCAGCATTGCGACCTATGTTTGCCCCTGGAGCCATTCCTAAACCGCCCACAAGACCGGCACATAAGTCAGATAAAATGTCACCAAATAGGTTAGTCGTTACGATAACATCAAAGTTTTCAGGATTCATAACCAGTTTCATGCAAGTGGCATCAACAATCATTTCTTCTGTGGTGATGTCTGGATAACGCAGACTCACTTCACGTGCCACTTTTAAGAACAAACCAGAAGTTGATTTCATGATGTTAGCTTTGTGAACTATGGTCACTTTTTTGCGATTTTCTTTGCGTGCAAGCTCAAAAGCAAACGTAGTGATCTGTTCTGCGCCATGACGAGTAATGATACTGGTCGCTTCTGCAGTTTGACCATCATCAGATATTTTTTGACCTAAACCAGAGTACATACCTTCGGTATTTTCACGGACGGTAATAATATCAATGTTTTCATAACGCGCTTGAGTCCCCTTAAATGAAATCACCGGGCGCACGTTAGCATAAAGACTGAACTGTTTACGCAAGCTCACATTGATAGAGGAAAACCCTTCACCGACAGGTGTGGTTAACGGACCTTTAAGCGTAATACGATTTTTTTCGATAAGGTCTAAAGTACGTTGGGGTATAAGTTCACCGTGCTTTTCTAACGCCGTTAACCCAGCATCTGCAAATTCATATTCAAAGTTACATCCTGCTTTGTCGAGGATTTTTAATGCTGAATCGATAATGCTTGGTCCAATCCCATCACCTGGGATCACGGTTATTGTACGTTTTGACATGAATAGTCCTTCCACGGTTGTGGTTACTGCAATTGTTAGACCGCATACATGACACGGCTAGGTGACGATAAAAACCGTCGTTTTTCTGCGGCGTATTTTAACGACTTTTAATGTTTATTTACAGAAAATAGTGAGTATTATCACATTATTTCCGTTATTTTTAAGTCAATCCTAATCTGATTGATTTACTATGAACTTT
Organism: Shewanella sp. CAL98-MNA-CIBAN-0140; assembly: GCF_040309905.1. Classification (NCBI taxonomy): domain Bacteria; kingdom Pseudomonadati; phylum Pseudomonadota; class Gammaproteobacteria; order Alteromonadales; family Shewanellaceae; genus Shewanella; species Shewanella sp. CAL98-MNA-CIBAN-0140. Next base: position 22,517 of record NZ_JBEOPI010000015.1, on the reverse strand, counting down.
TATTACAAATCGTTTACTTGTAAACCATCTAAGTTTGAAAACATGTCGGCGATTCTATATTTTATTGGCGAGCATTAGCTTATTCGGTAAACATATTTTATATAGACGACTTTGGTCGAATGTAATGCTTGGTGTTTATTATTTATTGCTGGTTAAGATTATAGATAATCCATTACTGCGATCTATTACGGGAACCATTAGAGGAAAACTGTGAAATTATTCAATTTAATTCCATTGGCAGTCTGTCTGTCATTTAGTGCCCATGCGGCCCCGCAACGTGCTCTGTCCCTTGATGACATTATGCATTTTGAAACCTTACAACAGCCGGTTATTTCTGATAATGGCAAAGTGATTGCGGTACAGGCTACACCTGATAGGGGCGATAGTCGTGCATTAATTCGTTTTAGTGATAATCGCAAACAATATGAAATTGTCAATGGCACGGACGTTAACGTCAGTGCCGATGGTCTATTTGTATTGGCGACAATCGAAGCGACTTTATTTGACCGAGAAACCAAAGAGAAAGACGATTTACCCCATGAAGTGGTATTACTCAATACCAAAAATGGCAATCAGCAACGATTTGACAAGGTCGATTCCGCTTCATTTAGCGATGATGGCCGTTTTTTAGTGGTGAAGTTTAAGGTTAGCAAGCCAGAGTCAACTGATCCTGAGTCGACAGATCCTGAATCAAAAGTGTCTAAATCAACTACTGCTGGATCCGCAGAGTTAGCGCAGACAGCTTCAGAAACGACGGCTTCAGAAACGAAAAACACCAGTGAAACAGAACATGATAGTACGCAAGCTGAAATTGAGGAGGCCGATAAAGGGGCAGATATTCGCTTAATTAATTTGGCTACTAACCAACAAACACAACTATCGGATGTGACTCAATTTGCTTTTGATAAAGCAGGACATCATTTCGTTGCTGTGGTGAATAAAGTTGAAAATCAGCAGCATCAAGTGGTGTTAGTGACATTATATAGCCAAACACAGCGTCAGCTTTACAGTAGTACTGATGAACATATTGAAGCATTAGCCATCAGTGATGATGGCCAATATGTTGCAGTAACGAAAGGCATGGCGAGTTCAATACGCTATGGCCGTGAGTACAATATGTTGTTACTGGATGTACAACACGATAAACAACGCCAGTTTGCTCAGTCTGAAGGGTGGACTTATAACCAGCATGCCAGCTTACTGTTTTCAAAAGATGGCCAACGTTTGTTTGTGGGACGAGTGCCAAAGGTTGCACAACAAGCTGCATTAGCTGATTTTGAAAATCCAAGTGATGTGTTTAATCCAGACATTATTACCGCTAAAAAACAGTTACGTATTTGGCATGGTGATGATGCCAAAATTAAGCCCCAAGCAGTTAAAGAATATGAGCAAGAGTTAAAACGCACCTATTTAGCGGTTTTACACCTAGATTCAAATAAGTTAATTCAATTAGCCGACCAAGCGGTTCCTGATGTCACTTATGGCGAGCAAGCACGTTACTTATTGGCCAGCTCCGATGTGCCCTATCAGAAAATGGTTACCTGGGCAGGCTTTTATCGTGATGTGTATTTGGTTGATGTCAAAACAGGCCAAAAAATCCTCGTATTAACTCAGCAACCTAGTGATGCTATGCCGACGTTGTCACCTCATGCTAAGTTTTTAGCTTATTATCAACAAGGTAATGTCTATCTTTTTGATATAGCGTTAACGCGCAGGGTTAATTTAACCGCGAATATTGCGACCCCTTTTGCGAATGAAGATCATGATTATCCCAGTGCGGCACCCGGTTACGGTTTTGGCCCTTGGTTGGCCGATGACAGTGCTATTACGGTATATGATAAATATGATATATGGCAGTTTAATACCGCAGCGCACAATGGGTTTATGTTGACCAAGGGCGAGGGGCGAAAACAGAAAACTCAATTTAGACTGGTTGGTTTAGCCCAAGAGAAACCGTTACCCGCGGTAGTCAATGATGCTGAAACAGTGCTATTACAAGGCTATAGTCATCAAACAAAAGCGGACGGCTTTTTCAGTGCCAAGATAGGTGTGGCTGGCGTGAGCCGCTTAACTCAAAGCAAGGCTAAATTAACCTTGCTTGCTAGAGCCAATAAAGCCGCTGCAGTGGTGTTTTCAAAGCAGCGTTATGATTTGTATCCAGATTTATATATTGCAGATATTACCTCGCCACAGAATGCGCTGCAGCTTACCGAGCTGGACAAGCAGCGTGACGCGTTTAAATGGGGCAATGCTGAATTAGTGCATTGGCGAGATGGTGACGGCATTAACACCGATGGGGTATTAATTAAACCAACCAATTATCAAGCCGGTAAACAGTATCCAACCTTAGTCTATTTTTACCGTTTTATGAGTGACAGATTACATGCCTTTCCTGACATGAAGCTCAACCACCGGCCTAACTTTGCTTGGTATGCTGATAATGGTTACGCTATTTTTCTACCGGATATTCGTTTTGAGATTGGCTATCCAGGAATTTCATCAGTAAAAGCGCTGACGGCAGGCGTGCAAAAGTTGATAGCGATGGGGGTTGCCGATCCCAATGCTGTTGGTATTCAAGGGCATTCTTGGGGCGGCTATCAGAGTGCATATGCGGTAACCCAAACCAATATCTTTAAAGCGGTAGTGACAGGTGCTCCGGTGTCGAATATGACCAGTGCTTACAGTGGTATTCGTCTTGGGTCAGGTTTAGCCAGGCAATTCCAATATGAAACAGGTCAAAGCCGGATCGGAGAGAGTCTGTTTAAGGCGCCACAGAAATACATTGAAAACTCGCCCATTTTCTATGTTGATCGCATTCAAACCCCAATGATGATCATGTTTGGTGATAAAGATGATGCAGTGCCTTGGGAGCAGGGGATTGAGTTGTATCTAGCAATGCGTCGTGCAGGGAAGGATGTGGTATTTTTACAATATGAAGATGAGCCACACCATTTGAAAAAGTATCCCAATAAGCTTGATTACAGCATTAAAATGAAACAGTACTTTGACCATTATTTAAAAGGGGCACCAGCCCCAGATTGGTTACGCCAGGGTGAAGCCTATCGGGAGTATAAAAAAGCAGATTAAAACAGCGTAATTTGATTGTTTTAAATGAGATTTCTGCGCCCTATGCTGATACCGATAGGGCGTTTTATCGTAAGCCTATTGATCGACACTTAGTGGCTCTGTGGGGCGTTCACTGTCGATAGAAGGGGGTGTTATTGCGGAGATACTTGATCGGTTATCGGCACTGAAAAGTATTGTTCTTGTGTATCTTGTCCCCATGCTATCAGAAGATTATCTCTAAATAACAATGGCGTGCATTCTTCTTTAGTGGTTTCGCCATCTGATTTTATATGGTGAGTACGGTAATACATCACTTGATATTGTCCATCAAAGCCGGTTTTTGCTTCGACAAAATCAGCACTGCCTAATAACGTTCGGATCTCATCAAGGCTTTGACCAAAGTGGATATCACTCATTTTTTGTAAATTGAAAGCTTCACGATCATCCCATGCCCTGTCTTCTGGTTGCGGTTCGTAAACAAAAATCACCACAGCAACAAACAGTAAATAGGCAGTGAATATTCCACCGATGATATAAGTCACTTTTGAGTTCATAATGTGTTTAATCCGTTATGGTATGAATACGTTTGCTGTCTGTATTTCTTATTATCTCATTGTCACATTATTACATTGTTTGTTACTAGTTTGGTCTTAAATTGGTTCTAAATTGTTTCAAATTAATATTTAGTGGCATATCGCATTGCAGCTGCGCCAATTTATAGCTAATTCGCGCTATCTCTTTTCCTTCGGCTAATTTATGTGCCTGCTTGGCGCCAAGATTGTCTAAAGAACGATATAAATTAGCTAGTGTTCTGAATTTATTGAGTAAGTCGGCTGCTGATTTTGGTCCTATCCCCATAATACCCGGAATTTTATTGCCACTGTCGCCCGCTAGCGCAATAAAGTCGAGCATTTGGTATTGCTCTATGCCGAGTTTTTTTTCATATTGTTGAACATCAAAAACATGCTGGTTGAAGTGATCCCATAAGGTGAGATTTTTTGTGGGTAGCTGGCTAAAGCCTTTGTCGGTTGAAACAATGACCACTTCACCATTGTTGCTGATCATTTTCATCGCGATGGTGGCGATAACATCGTCGGCTTCAGATTGGGCATCAAAAGAGTGGATGTCGTGTTCTGCCAGTGTGGTTTTGATGTTAGCCAAGCCATCACTTAATGCCGTTGGCATGGGCTTTCGGCCTTTTTTGTAATCGCTATACAGCGTTTTACGCCAAGAGGGCTCACTGCCATCCCAGACCACAATGCAATGGGTTGGTTGATGCTGCAACAGCATTTTTTTAGATGCCGCTAAAACCCGTTCTTGTACGCTAGTAATATCGTTTTCATCAGGTAGCACCGCATGAATACGGCGTACTAGATTGAGCCCGTCAATAATAAGTAATTTATTCATTGGTTTTTATTATGTTGTAGCAGGGCACGTAAGCGCTTCCTGGCAGTTTCATTCGTTGTTGTTTAACAAAAGCGTTTAATAGCTTATCCATCATGAGCATAAGTTTAGCATCACCTTTAATGTTAAAGGGACCAAACTGTTCGATCAACTTAATGGTAGCGCCTTTTACATTGCCGGCGACAATACCTGAAAACGCTTTGCGTAAGTTTGCGGCAAGTTCAGCTTTATTGTCCTGAAAGTTGAGGTTTAAATTTGCCATAACTTCATGGGTTGGTTCAAAGGGTAATTGAAATTCGGGTTCAATTTTTAGCGACCATTGATATTGGTAAGCATCACCTTTGTCTTTTCGATAGCTTTTTACATCTTGCATACTTTCTTTCATTATTTGTGCCACTTTGATAGGGTCATCAATAATGATTTGATACTTGCTTTGTGCTTCGGTGCCTAATGTTGTCCCAATAAATTCATCAATTACCGTGAAGTAATCAGCACTTTCTGCCGGTCCTGTTAGCACCAGTGGGAATGACATATTGCTATTGTGATCATTTAATAAGATACCAAGGAAATAGAGTAACTCTTCAGCGGTACCCGCGCCGCCTGGGAAAATAACGATACCGTGACCTAAACGCACAAAGGCTTCTAGACGTTTTTCTATGTCGGGTAAAATAACTAATTCATTGACAATTTGATTGGGTGGCTCAGCGGCAATAATGCTGGGTTCTGTTAAGCCGATATAGCGAGCATTGTGAACGCGTTGCTTGGCATGAGCAATTGCCGCGCCTTTCATTGGACCTTCCATTGCGCCGGGTCCGCAACCCGTACAAATATCTAATCTGCGTAACCCAAGTTGGTAACCGACATCTCGGGTATATTGATATTCGACTGCGTTGATGCTGTGTCCTCCCCAGCATACCACCACATTAGGATCTTTCATTGGCGATATCGCTTGAGCATTTCGCAGTATGTCAAATACGACGTTGGTAATGTGGCTCGCATTACTTAAGTCAATGTGTTTTAAATTATCGTATTTATTGCTGATGTAAATAATGTCGCGCAGCACGGCAAACAAGTGTTCTTGAATACCCGTAATAATTTCACCGTCGACAAAGGCTTGAATAGGGGGATTGATGAGTTCAATCAGTATGCCTCTTTCTCGCTGTAAAATATTAATACTAAAGGATTCATAGCGACGAAACAGTTCTTCAGAATTGTCGCTTATGATCCCCGAGGCTAATACTGCTAGCGAGCAATTTCGATATAACTGATACAAGTCGCTTTTTGCGCCTTGTTTTAAGCGTTCGACTTCTAATTGAGAAAGTTGATCTAAGCTACCACGTGGACTGATTTTTACGATCATAAGCAACTCCTTTGGACTCGAGTGTTTGATGCCGAGTCCAAAGAGAAAAGTCTTGGAATGGGCTAGATATCAATAACGACTCGGTCTCTGCCGTTGTTTTTTGCTTGGTATAATGCCGCATCGGCTCTTTCGAAAGCTTCTTCAAGCGTTTCATTTTCCATAACTTGTGCCGCACCTATAGATAATGTAACTGTAATTCTCTGATTTTTAAACTTAAACGGAATATTTTTAATTTTTTCTCTCACGCGATTCAATAATTGAGAGATATGTTCATCAGTAATATCAGGCAATAAAAATACAAATTCTTCGCCACCATAACGAGCCACAAACTCACTATCACGTAATGAATTTTTTAAGGCCATTGCGATGACTTGCAGGGTTTTATCGCCAGTGCTGTGACCAAAGTTATCGTTAATAACTTTGAAGTGATCTATGTCTGTAATCGCTATCCATAGTGGCGTTTTAAAGCGGACATGGTTACGGTATTCTTGCTCCATGCGATCTTCTAACGCGCTACGATTTGCCAATTGGGTAAGCGGGTCAAGGAGGTTGAGCTTTTGATGTTCAAATAGCTTTTCTTTATAATTATTAGATTCTTGGCTCATTGAATTGAGTTCTTTACGCATCGATTCAATTGACTTGCGTAAGAGTGTTTGTTCACGTTGTTCCAGCGCTTCTTTACGAGAGAGTGCATCACGAAGCGAAGATAACTGCACCGTCAGTTGGATCTTTAATTCGTTAAGACTATCGGCATCAATAATTAACTCATCAGCGGTATTGACGCGTAAATTTATCTCTTTATTTAATTGGCCTTTAAGCTGCTCACTGCGTTGGTTGTTATTGTAGGTATTATTGACCACATCGCGCACGATTATCAGGGCATCATTGAGGGCAAATAAAAAGTCTTGTGATGCACTTTTTTCGCGAGCGATATTCTCTAACAGTAAACTCAATATCGATTGGTAAGAATCGAGCAAGTTGCTTAAACTGAGCTCACCAAGCAACACTTCTTTTATGACTAGAATTTGGTCTCGTTGATCTTTTCTAAATTCAATTTCAGCGATCTTAGCGGCAAGCTCTTTGGCTAGCTGGATATGCTGAGGCAAAATTTGGTAATCGTCGGCATCGGCAAATTCATGTTTTAAAATTTCTTCATAGAAAAAAATAAGTTTTTCTACTTTGGGGATGTATTCCCATACGGTATAGAACGGTTTGCTTAGTTCTTGTTTAAAATAGGTGATTTCTTTTTTTAGTTTGTCTGGCGCGGCATTAATTCGTTGGATCTGACGGATCACTCGATTGAGTCCATTACGGCTATCTTCTAAACGAGTCATAGTATGGCTATATTGAGATTTCAATAACCGTTCAATGTCGACGAGTTCTGGTAGCGCTTCGTCTATTTGTTCAAAATTGTGCATATGATGACGCAATTTTGCCAGTTTGTTGTCGAGTTCTAAATTTTGTCCTTTGCAAGCAAGACTGAGTTGAGAAATAAATTGAATTAGTGTTTTCAATTTGTCATTGCGATCGATATTAATCTCTTCGATAGCAAGTTTAGCTGCATGCAGCTTTTGCTTCATTAACGAAATTTGAGTTATCGCGGTATTTGACTCTTTCATTTTGCAGTGCCTACTCTCATTTGTCATCTAAAGGCATTGATTGCCATGTCTGGGACATCAATGTGGACATCAATTGGGATTTTTATTGGGTTTGTTATTAATTAACGTTAAGCACTTAATTGGTTGATATTTAATCGGCTAACATTTAATCGGTTAGTATTATAGTAATGTTATATCAATAATGTTGTGCAGCAAATCCAATTACCGCACAAAACAGTTTAATTATCTATAATTATTAGTTTATAAAACAATTAGTGCTTCGGCCAGTTGATCTCTTGGGTATTACGATTACTTTCTGCACGAATGATGCCCCGGTTAAGTGCTTGAGTCAGATTTAAATAAAGTGGCCGCATAAAAATAGCCGCGGGAGCAAAGTTAAGTGGTCGCAGTGAAATATATGCGGGTTGCTCCGTTATTTCCATAGCCGCAGCAAGTGCGTATTGCAGCGCTTCAAATTGCAATTCTGCACTGATGTTAACATCAGGGTTGTCGAGTAATGGTAAACTAATGTGGCCAATGCTGGCATATTGCTCTGTTGATTTACGAGCAAAGTTAGGAATGGTAAATTGAGTTGTTTGTAATTGTTTAAGGCTCTTTATTACGGCATTTAAGATGATTTCTGCGTCATACTGCTTATCGAAATAACATCCAATCAACCCGGGACGGATGATAAACACTTCAGTGTCTAGGTGCTTACTGAACTGACTATTAAAGTGCTGCATCAATACAACTGATTCAGTGTGTCCAAGTTGAATATCAATATTGTTCAATTCATTAATGTTCACTAGCGCTAATGCTTTAGGCTCTTGGTGTTTTAAGGTGTTGATCCGTTGAATAAACGCCCTGTAACCTTGTGCTTGTGTTATAGGATCTATTGTGTTCAAACGTTGGGCGTTATGGTACAAGATATTGCGGTGTTGAAATTTTCTGTAGAAAAAAACCATTAGTATGAGCGTAATACTAAACACAATAATCAACCCTAAAATGATAAATTGATTGTATTTATTTTTAGCGGTTTGCTGTTCTAATTTACTACTCAATAAACCCAGTTCGAATTTTAATTTTTGTTCAGTGAGTTCAGGAAAATCATTGGTTTGTTGTTCTTTTTCTTGTGATTTATTGATCAATTCAACAATGACATCGACAGTTTCAAGTGCTGCATTGAGGTTGTTGGTTTTGCGATATGCTGTAGATAAATAACCTAATGCTTCAGTTTGAACTTTAGTTAAATGTTTCTTTTTAGCCAACTCAATGGCTTTACTTGCGTGCTCAATAGCTTCAGGCCACATGCCTTCGCTGGTACATATTTGAGCAAATAGTAGCTCGTTATAGACTAAGTAATGCTCTATTTTTCGTGCCCTAAATATATCATTTGCACGTTGCATTACGTTCAATGCGGCTTGGGAATTATTTAATTTAAAATAGGCTTCACCTAAATTGTGATATGTGAGACCTATTGCAATTTCGTTTCCAATCCGCTCATTGACTTGCTGGACATTTAAATAATAATCGATGGTTTTATTCCATTGATCTTGGCCTGCGTAAATCATTGCGATGACAGTCATTGTTTCGGCTAAGTAAACATCTTGGCCTATCGCTTGAAGTATTTCTGCTGCATTATGGGCATATTTTAGTGCATCATCCCATTGTTCTAAATCACGGTATGTTCGGGCAAGATTGAGCTGTGTATGGGCTTTAATTCCCGGATAATCTAAGTTGTTAGCTAACCGAAATGCTTCACTATAATGCTGTAATGACTTTGCCTGATCCCCATTAAGATTGTAATAACGACCGAATTGCGTTTCTGCATCTGATATTAAGTAATTATTGTGTAATTGATAAGCGATTTGGCGGTAACGATTTAAGTGAGATAACGCGGGTGTTGGTTGAAGTAACAATGAGTGTAGCATGCTCAATTGATCATGAAGTGTCAATTTGAACAGCGTGCTTTCTAGGCTTACATCGGTGTTAACCATATTCAAAGCATCATTATATTCAACTAACACCTGATTATATTCTTGGTTTTTACGCCCCTTAATCCGTGCTTTAAGCATAACCATTAACGCTTTTTCAAGTGTTGTTGATGCGATGGCGTCTAATTGTGTTATGAGCAATTCGGCATCTTGATATTTAGTTGGTGAGTTAAGTTTTGCTTCTAAATTCAACCGAGCAAGTAGTTCTAAGTCGCGATGAAGTTCATTTGGTTGGTAACTTAGTTCACCAGCGACTTGTTCGAACTCCGCTCTATTCGAAAATTTCAAAGGAAACTCGGTTGCCCTTATTAGTTTGGTATAAAGCTTCTGTGGATTTTCTTTGAACAATATTTCTTGCTGTTCAATATCTCTTGCACAAACCGCTGAACTAAATAGTATCGAACATAATATGACAAGAGTAAAACATCGCAGCATAGTAATAGAGACCTTTATAGTTAACGTGGACTTGATTGTACACAAAATGCAAAGCCAACCTCTATTAGGTTGAGGTAGCTTATGGGTTTTTACAATCAAGTTGTAATTTACCACTGTGTTAATGAGTCTAGATCGTTATAATTGTTTGGAATTTAAAATAAAAACAATAGAATCATACCAGAAGGAACCTAGAGTGAAACCTACTTCTCTTGCAATTTTTACCAGCAGTGCCATTTTTTCGATGAGCTGGACAACGCCAGCAATTGCTGATGTCGATTACCATATCGATATTAATCAACCCGCGCACCATTTAGCTCAGGTGAGTGTTTCATTTCCTCAAACTGACTTAAAAGTGTTAACCGTTAATTTACCAGTATGGCGAATGGGTCGTTATCAAGTATTACCCATTGCTGATGGCATAAGATTGTTTAATGCGACCGACAGCAAAGGTCAGTCATTACCTTGGAAGCGCACCGCCAGCGGAGAATGGCAAATAGCATTAATCAAACCCACAGCCGTTAAAGTGACTTATCAACTACATGCCAATGAGCTTGGTGACCGTTTGCGTCACATTGATAATAGTCATGCCTTTTTAGATGGCAGTGGAGTATTTATGTATAGCCCAGCATTTAGTCAGCAACCCGTTACGGTTAATATGGCAGTGCCTACAGGTTGGCAGAGTTATTCCGGCATGGATAAAGGCAGTACGTCACATTCATTTAAAGCGCCCAATTATGATGTATTAGTTGACTCGCCAATTGAAACTGGAATAAACCAGCATTTTAGTTTCGAGGCTGACGAGCGTCAATATGAAGTGGTATTTTGGGGTGAGGGTAATTATGACACGACTCAAATTCTTACCGATTTACGTAAAATAAGCGGCCAGGCCTCGACTATTTGGGCTGATTATCCGTTTAAACGCTATGTTTACATGGTGCATGCAACCAGCGGTGCAAGTGGCGCAACAGAGCACCTCAATTCTACCGTTATCCAGCTACCACGATTTAACTTTCGTGAGCGCCAAGATTATTTACGTTTTATCAGTACCGCCTCTCACGAGTTTATTCACTCTTGGAATGTAAAATCCTATCGCCCTCAAGGGCTGGTGCCTTATGATTACCAGTCAGAAAACATGACGGATTTACTGTGGATGGTTGAAGGCTCCACCAGTTATTTCCAAAATCAATTATTGTTGCGGGCTGGCGTGATGACAGCCAAAGAGTTTTTTGACGATTTAAGTAAACGTATTGTGCTTAATCAGCATAATCCTGGCCGTGAAATCCAATCTGTTGCAGAAGCCAGTTTAGGTCAATGGAGCAGTACTTGGGGCGACTATGCGGTCAACCACAGTGTCAATATATACTCTGAAGGTTATTTGGCTTCAATGGCGCTCGATTTTAGCTTGCTGAGTGATACCCAACTTGAACATTCTTACCGTGATGTTCATAAAGCACTTTATCAGCAATATAAAGTGCCAATGGGCTACAAGGTTGCAGATGTGCAATCAATTTTGAAAACGCTATCTGGTAAAGATTATCAACCCTGGTGGCAAGAATTTGTTAATCAACCGTTTAGTTTGCCGTTTGATGAATTACTCGCCCATGCAGGGTTAATCACCACTTATAGTAAAGCCCCTAAAACCGTTATCGATGCGGGAATGACCCTGTCTGACTTACACGGTGACTTGACGATTGCTAACGTGTTAAAACATGGCCCAGCATGGAATGCCGGTATTGCTGCAGGTGATGAAATAGTGGCGGTGAATGGATTAAAAGTGACTGCGGATGGATTTACTCAACGCCTTAACGATTTTAATGTCGGCGATAAGATTAAGCTGAGTTTATTTAGTGATGATCGTTTAAAAGAGGTGAGTCTACAGCTGACGGAACAACCTAAAGGCGAGTTGTCGATTGAAGCTGTGGCTGAGGTCTCCGATGCTCAGAAAGCATTCTATCAAGCTTGGCTAGGTGTTGATTGGCCTTTTGATGACAAAGGCGATTGGATTAAATCCACTGACTAAAATGTTGATTTGCATATACCCAAACGACCTTGAAATGCAGGATCCAGCATGTGGAGACGTGACGCTTCAGAAACGATAACAAGCGAACGCTGCGCTCACGGATAAAGCGGTCTCGCGCCTAAGCTCTTGGCTTGTTATCGCCCTTTTGCTCGTCACTGCTTGCTACCTCAAGCGGTAGTGACAGCTTCGCTGTGTTGTCCGCTTTTATAGAATCTAGCCGCGTAGCGTCCTAGCAGCGCTCTAGGAATAGTGATATTGATTCTCTTCAATCACTGCCTTGTTCCGTTATCCTACGGGGCTTTGAAACGAGCATGTTGAAGTGGCTTGGTTGTATATCTCATTCAGTATTGAGATGCGAGCCGTTATGATAAATAAAATGCCCTGAGAACAGGGCATTTTTATGTGACGATTACGCAGGCGGAGCTGTTTCGATAAAAAATGGCTCTTTTTCTATTGCCGCTAAAAAAAGTGTTAATTTAGGATAATCTTCGATATTAATCCGTTGGCGGAAAACCGCCCAACTTAAAAAACAACCCAATCGCAATTGCACATCATTAAACGGTCCGTGCAACGGTAGCTCAAGTTTTTCAAACTCTGCTAATGATGTTTTAATGCGTTGTGCTTGTCTTATGGTGTAATCAACACGCTCAATATCAACGCCATCACGAGACAGAAAAAATAAGTTAATTGAACTGTCTAGCGCAGTATTTATCATGCAAAATTGATCAAGTTCTATCACAGTGTCAAGACAGGTTTTTGATGACTTTTGACGGATGTAGCGCAATATTGCGCTGGAATCAGTTAATGATAACTCTTCATCGTGTAAAAATGGCACCCGTTTAGTTGGCGATAGCTTTGCGCTACTGACTTGATCTGTTTCAATAAATTGACAATCTAATCTCGACTCCAATAAGGCAATTCTGCAATGGCGTACATAAGGAGACGTGAAGCTACCATAAAGTTTCATCGGGCATCCCTACGGGGGTTAAACACTCTGTTCTAAAGGACCAAATGCTTGATTAACCGCATTGATGAAGGCCACTAATTCGCTGCCCATTAAGGAAAAGTCAGCATCTAAACGAGCCAGTGGATCTTCGGTACCGACTTCATCATTACCGGCTCTAAATTCTTCAGAAAACTTAAGTCGTTTAATGCTGGCATCAGACTGCATTAAAAAGGCAATCGACTGGCCAAAATGTAAGGCTAATTTATGCACTTGTTTACCTGTTGCAATGTGGGCAAGTACTTCGTCTTCTTGGAGTACTTGTTGCTTAAAGCGCACAATGCCGCCTTCGTCTGAATCTGACTTAAGTTCGGCTTCATCTTGCATTTCAAATGGCGCCGGCGCTGCACCCGCTTGTAACCATTGAGTTAAGGTTGACTCGATTGGAGTGGCATAGCTTAGTGGGATAACCGGTAAGCTGCCTATTGCTTTACGAAGTAATGCGAGTAACTCTTCGGCTTTAGTCGCACTTGAGCTGTCGACTAAAATCATCTCTAGCTCAGGCATGATGAGTGCATGAGTTTGACTACGACGAGAAAATGCTCGAGGTAAAAGCGTGGTAGTGATTTCATCTTTAATGGTGTCTTTTTCTTTCTTGGTGACTTTGCGGCTTTCTAGCTCTTCAATTTGGGCCACTTTTTCATCTAAAGCTTCTTTGATCACTTGGCCTGGAAGAATTTTTTCTTCTTTAGTGACGCAAATTAAATGGCGATTCTCAGCGCTGTGTACTAATGCTTGGCCTTTTCTACCAAGGGCATTTGAAAAACCAAATTTACTGATATCTTGGCTTGAACAAGGTGAGAAAGTGAAATCAGCTAAGGCCGTTTCTAATGTTTCAGTGTCTGTTGTAAAAGGCTTATTGAAACGATACAAGGTGAGATTTTTAAACCACATAGAAGGCTCTCGTTAATTAAAGAAGAAAAATACAATGGTGCAATTCTACGGGATAGAAGCTAAGCGGTAAACCTCCAAAAAAAGCTGTCAGCTAGGCTAAATGCAATCACTCAAGTCAGAATTCATCAAATTGTCACAATTCATTAAACTACCCCGAAACCACTGTTATAGCTATATTTAGGGCTTTTTCTTAGAAGATATTACGATGAATATTAATATTTAATTGACCAATGAAATATTTCTGCAACATTACCGAGGCAGACTTCAGCTCGTTCCAACCAAATAACAATGACGAATTTAGCGTCGAAAGGATGAAATGATGAATGTATTTTGTAAAACTCTATTAGCCTCTGCAATAGCAGTCTCAGTCGCTTCAAGTGCGTACGCAGCAGATCCTCTTCAAGTTTACGGTAAGTTAAATGTCACAGCACAATCAAATGATGTTGCTGATGAAACAGAAACGAGTATTCAAAGTAATGCTTCACGCTTTGGTGTGACGGGTGAGTTTGAGTTAAGTCACTCATTAGAAGCCTTCTACACTATCGAGTATGAAGTAGACACCGGTGACGATACCAAAGAAAACTTTAAAGCACGTAATCAGTTTGTGGGTTTAAAAGGTGATTTTGGTGCGGTATCTGTTGGTCGGAACGATACTATTTTTAAAATTTCACAAGGTAAAATAGATCAGTTTAATGACCTTGCAGGCGATATAAAGACCATGTTCAAAGGTGAAAACCGCATGGCACAGACGGCAACATACTACACGCCAATGTTGGGTGACTTCCAAGCGGGTGTGACTTATGTAGCATCAGGTGATTCGGATCAAGTTGTTGGTGACAATACCACTGGTGAGGATGGCGTGAGTATGGCTGTTATGTATGGTGATGCAGGCCTAAAAAGCACACCAATATATGCATCGATTGCCTATGATTCAAAAGTAAAAGGTTATGACACTGCTCGTGCCACGGTACAAGGTAAAGTTGCAGGTCTTGTTATTGGTGGTATGTACCAGCAACAAGAAAAGCTAGACAGTGGCATCAAAGATGATGGTTTCTTATTAAGCACGGCTTATGGTATCAATGATGTTACCTTAAAAGCCCAATACCAAGACATGGAAAACAAAGGTGATTCATGGTCAGTCGGTGCAGACTACAAGTTAGGTAAACCAACCAAGTTATTTGCTTTTTACACTGCAAACTCATTTGACTCAAACGATCAAGATGATACTTATATTGGTATTGGTTTAGAACATAAGTTTTAATCTGAATGAGCATGTTGATTTAGATAGTAATTTAAAAGGGCTTAGGCCCTTTTTTGTTACATAACTTACACCTGGGATAATAAACGGGATAAATCGTTAACAATGGGCTGCTTGAGTAAGTTCAACTTTGGATTAAGACACGGGATAAATGAAAGTAATTAGCCTATTTGAGCCTTTCATATCACAGTTGTTATTTGTCTGCTAGCAAGGCTTATTTACCTGCTAAGAGCCTGCCTATTGCAAGTGAATGCTACACTGTTAGCGGGCCAAAAGGCTGTTTGATAATCGATTATTATCCTGAGTTGAAATTGCATCATATTAACAGCAATGAAGTTTTTGTGACAAAAAGACGTATTTAATGTCAGAATTAGCCGTTAGATCATAAATCTGTAACAAAAGTGTCCAATAATAGTTTTGTGGCAAATTAACGTAGAAACCCAATATGACAGCTAGGATTTTAATAGTAGAAGATGAATCAGCAATCCGTGAGATGCTGACATTTGTGATGGATCAACATGGTTTTACGACAGTTGCAGCTGAAGATTTTGATTCAGCGATTGAGCTACTTAAAGAGCCATACCCAGACTTAATTTTATTGGATTGGATGTTCCCTGGAGGGAGTGGCATCCAATTAGCTAAACGCCTAAAGCAAGATGAGTTTACGCGTCAGATACCGATTATTATGCTGACAGCCCGTGGTGAAGAGGAAGATAAAGTTAAAGGCCTTGAAGTGGGGGCTGATGACTATATAACTAAGCCCTTTTCGCCTAAAGAACTTGTTGCAAGAATTAAAGCCGTTTTGCGCAGAAGCGCTCCAACTCGCTTAGAAGAAATCATTGATGTGCAAGGATTACAACTTGACCCTGTTAGTCATCGAGTGACAGTCGGTGATACTGTGCTCGACATGGGGCCAACAGAATTTCGCTTGTTGCATTTTTTTATGACCCATCCAGAACGTGTCTATAGTCGAGAGCAGTTACTCGATAACGTTTGGGGCACCAATGTGTATGTTGAAGATCGGACTGTTGATGTGCATATTAGACGTTTACGAAAAGCCGTAGAAGAGGCTGGGCATGATAAATTGATCCAGACTGTTCGTGGTGCAGGCTACCGATTTTCAACCAGAATGTAATTTGTATTGGCGTCTCGAAGGGTTCTGACATGATAAGCAGAACTTTTTAAAAACGCTTTTTTTGCTGTCTAGCCATAAAAGTCTATTTAGGCTATCTTGTGGTTCTTCGTTAGCCCTAATAATCAGTAACGGCACTGAATTGAGTTGGTGGCGGTACGTTCGCATTTAGGTAGCCTATGTTTATCTCGTACTCTGGATATCGTTTATTTTTTCGGTTTGCTTTACTGCTTGTTTTATTTATGCTCATTGGAGCCTTATTTGATCAAGTTGTTATCGTTATGTTATTAGGAACGATTGCATTACTTGTGTGGCATTATCGCCAAATTACTCGTTTAAACTTTTGGTTATGGAAGGATAAAAAGCTCACGCCTCCACAAGGGCGTGGAAGTTGGGAAGGGGTGTTTAATGGAATATATCGTCTGCAGGGGAAAAATCGTCGTCGAGTGGGCCAATTAGCCACTTTATTAGCTCGTTTTCGTCAAGGCGCGGAGGCCTTACCTGATGCGGCGGTGGTTCTTGATGCCGAGCACAATATTTTATGGTGCAACAAACTGGCGCAGTTAATTTTAGGATTTGTTTGGCCTCAAGATAATGGTCTTAGGATCGATAACCTCATTCGTCATCCTAATTTTTCTACTTATTTAAAGAAAGCACAATACAACGAACCATTAGAAATCCCATCTCCTGTCTCAGATAAGCGTTTACTTGAAATTCGAGTAATAGGTTACGGTGACCGACAATTGTTATTAATTGCTCGTGATATCACTCGTATTCACCAATTAGAAGGTATGCGCAAAGATTTTGTCGCCAACGTTTCCCATGAGCTTAAAACCCCGCTAACGGTATTGCAGGGCTATTTAGAAATTATGCAAACAATGGAAGCACCTGATTCACCTAATCACAAACCACTATCAATGATGCAACAACAAACGACTCGGATGCAGTCGATGGTTGAGCAGTTGTTGGCGCTGTCGCGTATTGAAGATGCCGTGGATATCGATTTATCGCAAACGGTCAATATGGCATTGATGATGGATATCCTCAAAGAAGAGGCCTATGCACTGGCTGGAACTGAATATACTTTAGTGTTTAATTGTGAGCCAGGCTTAAATACTCGTGGTAATGAACTGCAATTGCGCAGTGCTTGTTCAAATTTAATTTCTAATGCGATTCATTATACCGTTCCGGGGGGGACCATTTCGGTGACGTGGCGCAGTGTGGCCACAGGAGCACTGTTTTCAGTCAAAGATACCGGTGTGGGCATTGCTCCACAGTATATCAACCGATTAACTGAACGCTTTTATCGGGTCGATAATGCCCGTTCGAGTAAAACTGGCGGCAGTGGTTTGGGGTTGGCCATTGCAAAGCATGCTTTAAATCATCATTACAGTGAACTTAACGTGACGAGTGAGTACGGCAAAGGCAGTATTTTCAGCTTTATCATTCCTTCGCATTTGTTAGTACGGCAATAGCATCTGGTCGTTTGGATATAAATAAACAGCATTTTTGCTGTTTTTTTTTTGACTGATGATGGTCAACTCAAACGTGTTGTGCCAACCCAATCCATTCAGAACCACTTAGTTTGGTAAATATCCTCTATTCTGGGTAATAAACGGTTATCAAACAGCCCTTTGTTCCGCTACCTGCGTTGTATCAACTTACAATAGACCCGCTATTGACCCGTCAATACGCCTTGTTAGCAAAAAACACATAGCAAATTTGATATTGCAGACTTGAAATCAATCCGTTTTTAACTATGTATCCCATCTCTTATCCAACGTTGAGGTTAACAATAAAGCCTGTTAATTAGAGTGTGATGGTTTGAATTGATCACTACCTTACTCGGATGGGATCACTCATATTATTACGACTCGTATAAAATTTATGCGATTATGAATGTCACAATGCTGTCGTTTTAGGTTTTTCTTAACTAAGAATGACCTGTTTTGCACTCTGATCTGTGTTTTACTTTCATTATATCGCGCGGTGTTGTGATAGTTTGTTTTTTTAAGGTATTGATATAAATGATATTGATTGTAAACTTTCGAAATAAGACAGTTTTACTACCATTGTCACACAACTGTCACGTCAAAGTCATAGACTTGTCATCAATGGGGTCGATACTGACTACGTTTTAAAAACTTAGTACGCTTAATTCTGGAGCATTATAATGAAACTGAAAAAACTTGTCGGCGCCATCACACTTACAGCCGCTGGCGTATTCTCTGCAGCATCTGTGGCTGCTCTTGATCCAAATTTACCTGCATATGAAAAAACAAGTGGTGTTTCTGGTAACTTGTCTTCTGTCGGTTCTGATACATTAGCAAACATGATGACATTATGGGCTGAAGAGTTTAAACATATTTATCCTAGCGTTAACATTCAAATTCAAGCTGCTGGATCTTCAACTGCGCCTCCAGCATTAACTGAAGGTACTTCTCAGTTTGGTCCAATGAGCCGTGAAATGAAGCCTAATGAAGTTGAATCATTTGAAAAGCATTTTGGTTATAAGCCGACTAAGATCCGTGTTGCTATCGATGCGTTAGCCGTATTTGTACACAAAGATAACCCTATCACGGGTCTAAGTATTGAACAAATTGACGGTATTTTTTCTGCTACCCATAAGTGTGGCTCCAAAGAAATTAATAACTGGGGAGATGCTGGCTTAGATGGTAATTGGACTGTGAAAGACGTTCAGCTTTACGGTCGTAACTCAGTGTCTGGTACATACGGCTACTTTAAAGAAAAAGCGTTATGTAAAGGTGATTTCCGTCCAAACGTAAATGAGCAACCTGGTTCTGCTTCTGTGGTTCAGTCTGTTTCTCAGTCACTGAATGGGATTGGTTATTCAGGTATCGGTTACAAAACGGCTGGCGTCAAGGCTGTTGCAATCTCTAAGAATGGTGATAAGTTTATCGAAGCAACTGATGCTAATGCTGCAGACGGTTCTTACCCACTTTCACGTTACTTATACGTTTATGTAAACAAGCACCCGAACAGAGACTTAGCTCCAATGGACCGTGAATTCTTACGTTTCGTATTGTCTAAGCAGGGTCAACAAATTGTTGAAAAAGATGGCTATGTTCCATTACCCATCTCAGTTATTGCTAAAGATTTAGGTAAAGTGGGTGTTAAGCTTTAATTAACTCACTTTCAGTAAACTTAAAAAGGCCTCTTGGAGGCCTTTTTTGTTTTTTAACGTTAAAAAAACATAAAAAAAAGCAACCTAACTAAGAGGTTGCTGCTATTGCTAAGGGCAATACTGTTGATAGATTTTTACAACTATCGAATAGGAGAATGATGATGAACAAAAATAAGCTACTTGGTACAAATAAAAAGTATTTCAAATTCGGTTCATATAATATGACTCATCATTTTTGAGTTAGTTCCCTTGAATATCAAAAAAGATGAGTTTTTTATTCAAAAGTGATATTCACCAGCTTGGCTGTAAAAGACCTACCACGGCGAGTGACAGCATATTTATGATGATACCAATGTTATTATCCTAGAACGTTTAGGTTGTTTTCTAACAAGTAAGGATTGTTTGTGACTGCAAAATGGAATGTAGAACACGATTATCATTCAAGTGCCAACACTGATGCTTTATGCGTCTATCATCTTGAGCTCAATCTTGTGGTTGATTTTGACTTACAACAACTCAGCGGAATTGCTAAGCTGCAATTTACTCGAAAAATGTCTGCACTTTCATTAGTGTTGGATTGTCGAGATTTGATCATAGAAGGTATCACTGACAGTCACGCTAATCAGTTGCCGTATCAAGTGAGTGATGTGAATGCCATATTAGGTCAAAAACTAGTCATAGATGTGGGTGGTAATTTAGATGAAGTGGTTATTCATTATCATACCTCTACAACTGCTCAAGGACTCCAATGGCTTACGCCTGAGCAAACCTTAGGCAAACAATTACCGTATCTATTTAGCCAATCGCAACCCATTAATGCTCGTAGCTGGATACCTTTACAAGACACCCCTAAAGCCCGAATCACCTTTAATGCGACAATCACCGCCCCGCATGGTTTACGTGCGGTAATGAGTGCCGAAAACATCCCTGATTTGCCGGATAATGGTGTGTTTGAATTTTGCATGAACAAACCGATCCCAACCCATTTATTAGCTATTGCCGTTGGAGAGTTAAGTTTTCAAGCCACTGGACCTCGTAGTGGTATTTATACTGAACCCGGTATGCTTGCTGCTGCGACCAAAGAATTTGAAGATACCGAGTCAATGATCCAAATGGCAGAGTCCATATTAGGGCCCTATGCTTGGGGTCGCTTTGACATGATTGTATTGCCACCAAGCTTTCCTTTTGGTGGCATGGAAAATCCCATGTTAGCATTTATGACCCCGACGTTAATTGCAGGTGATAAGAGTTTAGTTTCAACAGTTGCTCATGAATTAGCTCATTCATGGACCGGTAATTTAGTCAGTAATGCGACTTGGCGAGACTTATGGCTTAATGAGGGATTTACCACTTACTTTACCAATCGTATTGTTGAAGCCGTGTATGGTAAAGAGCAGGCAGAACTTGAATGGGTTATCGAGTACGGTCGTTTGCAGGAGGAAATACAATCGACTCCCTTGTCCAGCCAAACCTTACCTGCCAATGTACAAGACCGTGATCCTAATCTGGCATTTAATCGGTTTACCTACGATAAAGCGTCGATGTTTGTTCATGAACTTGAACGCCGCTTAGGTCGGGCTGCATTTGATCGGTTTTTGTTCCAATATGTGGAACATTTTTCTTTTAGTGCTATCACCACCGAAACTTTTATTGATTATGCAAAGCAAACATTGCTGGTAGAACATCACGATAAGTTGACCTTAGCAGAGATCAATGAGTGGGTGTATGGCCAAGGATTACCCCAATGGTTTATTGTCCCAATATCAAGTAGTTTGGATAAAGTCGATTTGGCTGTTGAGGCTATTGTCAAAGGAACACCCGCTAGTGAGTTGTCGGTAGATGAATGGCGAGTTCACCACTGGCAGTATTTTCTCAGCCAATTACCGTTATTCGTTAATCAAGCCACGTTATTAGATTTAGACGACACCTTTATATTAACAGACAGCCACAATGCCGAAATAGCATGTGATTGGTATCGAGTCGCCATTCGTAATCATTTTGATCCCGTGTTGCCTGCGCTAAAAGACTACTTATGCCGGATCGGCCGAGGAAAGTTTGTTAGGCCATTATTTGTTGAATTACAAATAGCCGGTTACCAGCAAGAATTAGTCAATATTTATGTTAAAGCTCGCCCTGGTTATCATCCTTCATTGCAAGTGCAGCTAGACAATTTACTTAACCTTTAGCAAGTTAACTGCTTTAGTATTAACAATTTAACATCAAAAAATGAAAAAAAATGGCAGCCATATTGGCTGCCAAAATAACTCTTTACGGGTTGCCATTAACGGTGCGCTAGCGTGTTAATGCTTCCCAATGGGGATGATGATGAACAATAAACGGTGTAGCAGTAACTCAATCCTAACTGAAGCTTGATGGAAGTAGGATAAACCACTAAACAGTGTGAACAATTAGCTCCCGGGGAGAAGGTTAACTCATCACGCTGCACTTACTTCAAACTGCATTTTGTTCCGTACATACTTACTCGTACAATTAATCAGACTGGGCGTTATCAGGAAAGTTCACCGAAAGAGAGATTTTTTTTAATAAATTGTACATAGCTAAAATATATTGAACTAAAAATAATCATGAGTCTTATGGAATACGCATTAATCTTATTAAATAATTATTAATAACAATACGTTGTTAATCGTTATACCAAGATCATAATGTCTACATTCAACCTGTTGGTTTTTCCCGAGAGCAAATGGGGCTTGCGGTTGGTTATGGTAGCCGTCGATGATGACTTTTGGCTTGGTTTATACCAATACGTAAAGAGAATTCACAAAATTAACCTAAAAAAAGGGCAACCAATGTGGTTGCCTAAGTCGTTCTTTGTGGGTTGTGATTAACGGTGCGCTAGCGTGTTAACACTCCCCAAATAGGGATGATGATGAACAATAAACATAAAACGGTGTAGCAGTAACTCAATCCTAACTGAAGCTTGAGGTAAGTAAGATAAATCACTAAGCAGTTTACTCAATTAACTTTCGGGGGAGAAGATTAACTCATGACGCTGCACTTACTTCAAACTAAATCTTATTCCGTACAATTAATCAGACTGGGCGTCATCAGGAAAGTTCACCGAAAGAGAGATTTTTTTTAATAAATTTTATCGGGCAAAATTTATTGAGCTAAAAATAATCATGAGTCTTATGGAATACGCATTAATCTTATTAAATAATTATTAATAACAATACGTTGTTAATCG